>CAZHIE010000013.1:10047-14334 GCA_964532435.1 uncultured Planctomycetales bacterium | reverse complement strand
GCCGCGAAAATCGACGCCGCACGCGTCGCAGCGGACCGCGCGATCCGAAACGGTGGCTCCGCACTGCTTGCAGAACATCTCGCGCTTCCTCCACGACGCCGCGCTGCGCCGCCAATGATCGCTGCGGCGCGGCTTGGCGTGTATTCGCATGCGCCGTCGAAAGATTTCCAGCATGCGCGGCGGCCGGCGCTATGTTACCGTGGACAGAAAGGCGATCGGAACCCAATTCCGCAAACCGGTGATCAGTCGTTCGACGGCGGATTGGCGCCGCCGAGAAGTTCGAGCGCGGCGCGGATCGCCGCGTGCTCGCCGTCGCGCAGGCGCATGACCTCTTCCGGCTTGCGCGTCGCGTCGATGCGCAGGGCCTCGTCAAAGTGCGCCCGCGCGCGGGCCGCGTCGCGCGCATCGTTCGACCGGCGCCAGAGCGCGACCAGCGCCTGTCCCGCCGCCAAATGATCGCGCGGATTCGTCGGATACCGCGAGACCGCGACCTCCCACCGCTGCGCCGCCTCCATCGCGGCCGAGCGCGCGGCCGCATCGTCCCCGCGCGCCTCGGCCAGGGCGCGCCGTTGCTCGGCGATGGAAGCCTGCATCCGCGCGATGGCATGCGCATTCGGGCGCCGCCGCGCCGCGAGCGCCGCGTCCGCATCCGCCGATGCCAGATACTCGGCCCGCTCCGCCGGCGACAGGTCGGGGCGCGTCGATGCGGCGAGAAAGACGCGCGCCGCGTCCATTGCGCCGTTGCTGCCCAGCGGGTCGCTGTGCTCCACGCGGATTCGCAGATTCTGGACCGCGCCGGCGGCCACCGCGCGCGGCCCGAGCGCGGCCTCGCGCAGCGTCCGGCTCCAGGCGCCTTGCGCCGCCGTCATTCCGGTCACGAACCAGGCGTAACAACCCGCGCCGGCGAGCAACAACAGCCCCGGCATAATTCGCGCGGCCCGCCCGCGCCGCTCGGCTGGCTCGGCGGGCACAGCTCCCGCCGGAAACGCCCGCGCCGCGGCTGCCGCCAGCGCCGCCCACGTCGCCAGCCCCGCCGGCGTCAGCAACGCGAAGTCGACCAGGCTATGCACGAGCTGCGCCGCCAGCGCCGCCAGCAGTCCGGCGCCAAGCCAGGCGCGCCCGAGCGGTTCGAGCCGCTCCAAAACGTGCAGAAGCGCCGCGAACGCGCCGACCCAGACCAGCGCGACTTCGAACAACCACAGTATGGCCATTCCGGGTTGGCCGATCTGATCCACGAGGCAGAGCACGTGCGTCGCCAGCACCAGCCCGGCGATGATCACCGCGTGCGGCGGCCTTCTCGCGTGAGTGCGGGTCGCGCCGTCGCGCGCTGTTTCGTCGCAACCGACCGAGGCGCCGACCGCCCGCACTGCGGACACGATTGCCGCGGCGGCCATCAAAATGCCGCCCGCCAATCCCAGCGGTCCTGTTTTGACCAGCAGCGAGACCCACAGATTGTGCGGATCGCGAACTTCCTCGACCATCTGCGGCGATTTGTAGAGCAGGAACAAATCGCCGAAGTTGCCGCGGCCGACGCCGGTAAGCGGCGCATCCAGAAACCCGCGCAGCGCCGCCGTCCAATACTCCCAGCGAAATGCCAGCGACGAGCCGGGCAGCGTGCCCGTCGAGAGCCCGATACCGAGCAGCAGCAAAACGCCAGCGAGATAAACGCCGCCCAGCGCAGCCGCGGCGAGAGCCGGCCGCTTTGAGATTTGCTGCCGGCGCCATCCCGCAATCGCCAGCAGCGCAGCGCCAAAGCCGATCGAGAGCAACGCGCCGCTGCTGCCCGTCGTGAAAATCGCGACCGCCGACAACGCCGCGACGGCCAGCGCTACGCCGGCCGCAATCCAGCCGCGCCGCCCGCCCGCCAGCGCGCCGAGCGCCGCTCCCGCCGCCGGAAACAGGCACATCAGCAGGTGCGAAGCTGCGAGATTCGGATGCGCCTGATAGCCGAACGCCTCGGCCGAGCGTAGCCGCCGCTCATAATTGATTAGCGCCGGCTCGCTGAGATCGACGCCGCGCGCGGCGAGCTGCGGCTTCTGCTGCTCCCAGAATTCCAGCGTGTCGTCGAATTCGTAGGCGCGCTGCAGCAGGCACTTTGTGCCGGCGACTGCGCCGCTCGCCAGAACCGCCGCAACCAGCAGCCGCGCCATCCACGGCTCGCGCGCCAGGCGCGCGAGCGTCAGTGCGGCCAGCACCGTGATCGCGACGTTGCAGCCGGCGTTCAACGCGAGGCGCCGATCCGCCGCGACAACGGTCGACGCGCCCAATCCGAGGATCAGCAACGCAGCGCCGACCGTTGCGATTCGCCCGACCGCGCGCGACGGCGCGGCGGCGCGGCGCCCTGCATGAATCGAGCAACCGATCGCCACGCCGAGCAGCAGCAACAGGTCGAGCACAGTGGACAGCGCGGGCGACATTCCGCCCGTATCCGGCAGGAACGAGAGATCGACGGACTCAAACGACTCCGAAAGCAGCGGCCGAACAGCGAAGATCGCCGCGATCAGGCAGAAAGCCGCGACCTCGCCGGCGCGCTTCAGCGGGGCGGGTTCGTCGCGCCGCCTGTCCGCGGCTAGCGCGCGGCTCATGCCTCCGACCTCGGCGGCGATTCGAGAATCGCGACAATCCCGAGCACCATGACGACGACGGCCACAACGCTCAGCGTCACGCGCAAGTCGGCGCCCGGCAGGAGCGTCGCGGCCAGGCCGGTCGTCGCCGTGGCCAGATAGATCGTCAGCACGGCCGATCGGCGGCTCAGGCCATGCTCGACCAGGCGATGCGAGAAGTGGCGCTGATCGCCGCGCATCGGGTTTCGCCCCTCCGAGATGCGGATGAACATGACGCTCGCGAAGTCATACAGCGGCACCGCCAGCACAATCAGCGGAATCGCCAGCGCCAGCGGCGGCGCGTCGAACGCGCCGCGCACATAGGTCGTGAGCGTCGAGAGCACGGCCAGCTCGTAACCCAGCAGTAAACTGCCCGCGTCGCCCATGAAGATGCGCGCCGGCGGAAAGTTGAAGAGCAGAAAACCGAGCGTCGCGCCGAGGAACACGCAGCCCAGCCCCGGCACGAGCACCTGCCCGCTCATGCGCCCGCAGACCGCGAAGAACAGCAGGCAGATTGCCCCGATTCCGGCGCTCAGTCCGTCCATGTTGTCCAGGAAATTCATCGCGTTGATGATCACGACGAACCAGGCGATCGTGATCAGCAGCGAGCCGGCCTCGCCCGCGAATTCCGCGACGCGCACTTCGCCCACCGTCGCCGCGAGAACCGACACGCCGACGATCACGAGGAGCTTGGAATGCGGCCCCAGCGGCCGGCGATCGTCGATCAGGCCCAATGCGTGCAGGATCAGCGCGCCCAGGAACAGCACCATCACGCGCAGCGCTTCGTCCCGCACTCCGCCGGCGTATGCCCGCGCGCCTTCGCCGAATCGCTCGCGCAGCCAATCGGGCGGCAACGCCAGCGCCAGCCCCACACCGACCAGAATCAGCGCCCACGCCGCGACAAACATGGCCGATCCGCCGCCATAAGGCGTCGGCGCGCGGTGCGACTTGTGTCCGCCCGGCTTATCCACGAAGCCGATCCGCGCCGCGACGCGCGCCGCCAGCGCCGTCAGAAGCGCGCCCAGCCCGAGCGCAGCCGCGCCCGCCCCCGCCATCAGTGCGACGATCATGGCATCGCTCATTCGGCCGCGCCCTCGCGCCGCTGCGCCGTGAGCCGCTCGCGCGCCTGCGCCAGGAACGTCTGCACGCCCGGCTCGCGATAGGATGGATACGTCCAGGGCTGCGCTTGCCAGCGCCCATCGGCGAACAGGAGCGTGACCTCCGCATACACTCCACGACTCAGGTAGATGCGGTGGCCGCGGTCCTTCATGGTCGCCAGCACAAACTTGCTCGAATCGACATAGCCCGGATCGACGTTGACCGGACGGACGATGAGCGGGTCGGCGCACTGGTCGGCGATCTCGCGCTCCAGCGCGTTCGTTTCCAGCTTGATCTCGTCGAGGCGGTCGGGCGCGATGGGGGCGTGAAACGAGATGACGCGCCGCAGCAGGTTCGCCCCCATCTCCAGCTCGTAATAGTCGGATTGCGTGAATGGCAGCGCAGCGCTCTCGGCCTCGACTGCTCCATAACGGCGGCTGAGAAGTTGCTGCGCGCGGCGCAGCAAATCCTCGTCGCCCGAGAGCAGGCTGATGACGAGCTTCACCGCGGCGGCGGGTCGTGGCCGGGCCATGCCGCGAAGTGTACCCCCGACCCCGGTGAAGTTCGTAGCGGCCCGCGCCCTCGC
>CAZHIE010000013.1:0-9947 GCA_964532435.1 uncultured Planctomycetales bacterium | reverse complement strand
CGTAGCGGCCCGCGCCCTCGCGCGGCCGGAGCGGCGCCCCGTCGCGCGCGGCCCTCGGCACTTGCGATCACCCCTTCTGCGGCCGCTGCGCACTTCTGAATTCTGAATTCCCACTTCCAAATTCCGCGCGTCGGTCGGCGCCCCCGCGCCGCCACGGCCCCAAACTCCCCGCGTTGCGGAATTTCCGCGCCAGCGTCATGCTGACGCCATGCTCAATGTCGGCCTGTTCGAGGATGCCCGATACCGAGACCTGCTGCCGCTCGTCTGGCTGCGGCCATGCTGGGAGCTGCGGCTCGGCCGCGATCGCCTCATCGACAAGCTGCGCACGCACGTCGGCCCGCGAATTCAGCGCGTCTGGCCGCGCGAGGCGCTTCGGGAGCGCTGCGCCGCGGAAATCGAACTGGCCGCTCCGAGCGGCGACGACTGGGCGCTCGTCAACGCCCGCGCGCTCGTGACGGCCGACCTGGAGCTGCCCGCGCCGGGCGACGCGTGGGTCCGCGATGGCGAAGTCCTGGCGCTGACGTTGTCGGCCGCGGATGTCGAGCGCCTGCCCCCCGAGCCATTCCTCGACGACGCCCGCCTGCTGCGCCTCGCGCAGCGCTGCCGTTCGCTCGAACCGCCAACCGGCGTCCGCCTGATCCGCTGGCCTTGGGAGCTGGCGCTGCTCAACGCCGCCGAGCTGCGGCGGCAACTGCCGCTCGACGCCGCGATCGAGGGCACCATCTACCCGGGCGCGCACTTGCTCAATCCCGCAGCCATTCACGTCGCGGCGGGCGCGGTCATCAAGCCGGGCGTCGTCCTCGACGCCGAGAACGGGCCGATCCTGATCGAAGCCGGCGCGATGATTCAGCCCAACGCGGTGATCGAGGGGCCGTGCTGCATCGGCGCCAAATCCATCGTCCGGCCCGGCGCGGTGATTCGTGAGGGCACGACCATCGGCCCGGTCTGCAAGGTCGGCGGCGAAGTCGAGGCGTCGATCCTCTTCGGCCACTCGAACAAGCAGCACGACGGGTTCCTCGGCCACAGCTACGTCGGCGAATGGGTGAACCTCGGCGCCGACACGGTCACGAGCGATCTGAAGAACACGTACGGCCGGATTCGCGTCTGCATCAACGGCGGCGAAGTGGACAGCGGCGAGCAGTTCGTCGGTTCGCTGATCGGCGATCACGCCAAGACGGGCATCGGGACGATCCTGCCGACCGGCTGCGTGCTCGGCGCGTTCGCGAACGTGTTCACGCGCTCGGCCGTGCCGAAGTTTGTGCCTTCGTTCGCGTGGCTGACCGACGACGGGCTGACCGATTTTCGCATGGAGAAGGCCGTCGCCATCGCGCAGACGGTGATGTCGCGGCGCGGCGTTGCGCTCACGGAAGCGGACGAGCGGCTCATCCGTTCCGCCGCCGCGGCCGCGCGACAGATCGAATCATCCGGCTGGCTGCCATGACGAGTGGCGAGTCGCGAGTAGCGAGTTGCGGAGAATTGTGATCGCGATCGCCAGCGAACGACGGGCGCGACAATGCGGTAACCTGTCTCAGGCCAGCCCCCCGGGGTCGAGTCCGTAACTCGCTACTCGCTATTCGCCATTCTCAACTCTTCCCACGTGCAGCCTCGTCGCATACTCAAACGCAATCTCCCCGCCATGCTGATGTCGCGCGAACAACTCGCCCAGCGCCGCGACCATCTCGTTGTATCTCGGATGTCCCCTGCCCGGCAGATACGACGATGACGCCGCCCGGCCGATCAGCCCGTCGAGGTCCAGCCGTTGAATGTTGACAAAGCTGCGAACTTCCGGCGGCGCGCTGCGGAAGAGCCGGTCGATCCGCGCCAGCGCCGCCTGCCCCTGGTGCTTGATCTGTTCATAGTCGATCCCGAAGCGCTGCACGAAGTCCTCGTATTCCGACATCAGCGGCGTGTCCTCGCGGCGATCGTTCCACAGCAGCGCGACGTTTCCGCCCGGACGCAGAATCCGTGAGAATTCCCGCCGCGCCCCGTCCGGATCGAACCAGTGAAACGCCTGCGCCGCGACCACCCAGTCCACCGAGCGCGGCGGCAGAGTCGTGGCCTCGGCCGACGCCGCGACGCTGCGGAAACGCGGATTCCCGCGCAGGGCGGACTCGGCCTCGGCCCGCATGGCGGCGTTCGGCTCGACGGCGTACACCGTGCAGCCGCGCTCCAGCAGCAGCCCGGTCGCGATTCCCGTGCCCGCTCCGACGTCGGCGATGACGTGCTCGCGCCGCAAGCCGAATTCGTCGCGCAGGCAATCGAGCGCCGCGCGCGGATAGCTCGGCCGCGCTTTCACATAGTCGGCTACGCGCTGGCTGAATCGCTCGCGCGGGTCGTTGACTGGGCGGGACGGAGTGTTCATGGCGGCGTAGCATATGGTCCTGCGGCGCGCCTGTCGCCGATCGGCCGCGCGCCAGGTCCACCGCGCCGGCGCGGCGCGCTCGCGGAGAGATCAGCATGACCAACGCGGACGTTGCGCGCGTGTTTCAGCAGATCGCCGACCTGATGGAAATTCGGGGCGATGACTCGTTCCGCGTCTCCTCGTATCGCCGCGTGGCCCGCGCGCTCGACGACCTCACCGAGGAAATCGCCGACGTCGCCGCGCGCGGCGAGCTCGAGACCATCAAGGGCGTGGGCAAGTCGTCGGCCGAAAAAATCGCGCAGCTCCTCGCCACCGGGCGCGTTCCGCTGCACGACGAGCTGTGCGCCGAAGTGCCCGCGTCGCTGCTGGAAGTGCTCGCCATCCCCGGCGTTGGGCCGAAAAAGGTCGCCGTGCTCTGGAAAGAGCTGGGCGTCAGCACCGTCCCCGATCTCGAAGCCGCGATCGCCGGCGGAAAGCTCGTCGGCCTCAAGGGATTCGCCGCCAAGACGATCGACAGCATCAAGGAGGGCATCACGTTTCTGAAGAGCAGCGCCGGTCGGACGCGGCTCGGCGTCGCCTGGAGCGTGGCCGACACGCTGCGCGCCGCCGTCGCCGAGCTTCCCGGCGTGCAACGGGTCGAGGTTGCCGGCTCGCTCCGCCGCGGACGCGAGACGATTGGCGACATCGACCTGCTGTGCATCGCCGCCGCGGCCGGCCCTGTGCTGGCGGAATTCGGAAAATTGCCGCGCGTGCAGCGTGTGCTCGCCAGCGGTGAGACCAAGGGCTCGGTGCTGATCGAGTACCGCGCCGGCCGAACGATACAGGTCGACCTGCGCGTCGTTCCGGCCGAATCCTTCGGCGCCGCGTGGCAGTATTTCACCGGCAGCAAGGAGCACAACATCCGCCTGCGCGAGCGGGCTGTGAAGCGCGGCTGGACGCTGAACGAGTACGGCCTCTTCGACGGCGAGAAGCGCCTGGCCGGCGAGGACGAGGCCGGCATCTACGCGCGCTTCGGCCTGCCGTGGATACCGCCGGAGCTGCGCGAGGATCGCGGCGAGTTCGAGTTGAAGGAGACGCCCGCCGGCCTGCTGGAGCTTGAGCACATTCGCGGCGACCTGCACATGCACACGACCGCCAGCGACGGTCGCGCGACGATTGAGGAGATGATCGCGGCGGCCCGCCAGCGCGGCTACGACTACATCTGCATCACCGATCACTCGCAGAGCAGCGTGATCGCCAATGGGCTGAAGCCCGACCGGCTGCGCGAGCACGTCAAGGCCATCCGCGCCGCGGCCGCGAAAGCCGCCGGCATCCACGTGTGGGCCGGGGCGGAGGTCGACATCAAGCCCGACGGCTCGCTCGATTACGACGACGATCTGCTGGCCGAGCTCGACTGGGTCGTCGCATCGGTGCATCAGGGCCAGGGCAAGGACATCGCGCACAACACGCAACGCACGATCGCGGCGATTCGCAACCCGTACGTCAACGTCGTCGCGCACCCGACCGGCCGCCTGATCAACGAGCGCGACGCGATGCCGCTTGACGTCGACGCGGTCGCGCGGGCCGCGGCGGAGACCGGCACGGCGCTGGAGATCAACGCCTCGACCTACCGGCTGGACCTGAAGGACCAGCACGCGGCCCTGGCGCAGCAGCGCGGTGCGATGCTCTGCATCGACACGGATGCGCACGCGATCGATCAATTCGACCAGATGCGCTTCGGAGTGATTACGGCGCGCCGCGGCGGCGTGCTGCGCCAGAATGTCGTGAACACCTGGCCGGCCGCCAAGATCCGCGAATTCGTCCAGAAGAAACGTCGAACCTGCGGAAAGAGCGACACCGCCAAGCACCCACGCCGACGCTGAGGCGCCCCCCCGCGAAGGCACCGGCTTCCGAACGCGCATCCGAACCCACCACGCAAGTGGTGGGCCCGGCCGAGGCGACGCGCCCGGCTTCGGGCGATGTCCGGGGTCGCGCGGCGCGCGGGTTTCGTCCGGCTACGTGCCTCCGTGGCTCCGTGCCTCCGTGGCTTCCTTCGCCCCCTGCTGTTGTAGCCGCATCTCCGCGATGTCCAGCTCTTCCTGAAGCGCCGCGAGCACCAGGTCGTTGATCAGCGACCCGTCGCGCAGCTCCAGCAGCCGGGCGCGCTCCGCCTTCAGCGCCGCGCGCTCCACGCCGAACAGGTGCCGCGGCTGCCCGCCGGTGGCCGGGGCCGCCCCGCGCTCCCCGATCAGCAGGCTGAGCCGTTCGGTGTAGATCCGCTCCACGTGCGCCACGCGCTCGCCCAGGTGCGGCGCGCTGCCGCGCAGGTCGTCCAGCCGCGTCAGCGCCGCCTGTATCAGACTCACCCGCGCCAGGCGCGTCTCTTCCGCCTCGCTGTCGTCGTCGCCGCCGATGCCCAGCCAGCGGATCACTCCCGGCAGCGAAAGCCCCTGAATCAGGAGTGTTCCGACGATCACGCAAATGGTGCAGAAAATGATGTCGTCGCGCCCCGCCAGCGGCGTTCCCGCGATCGCGACGGGCACCGCCAGCGCCGCCGCCAGCGAGACCGCCCCGCGCATCCCGCACCAGCCCGCCAGGAAGATGTTGCGCGGCGCAGGCCAGCCGCCCTCGCGCTCGCGCGTGGCCGGGTGAACCCACAACTGAAAGTACGTGATCCAGACGTATGCCATGCGCACCGCGATCACGACGAGCGTGACCGCGATGCCGCCGATCAGCAGGTGGTTGAAGTCGTCGTGCTCGAACCCGCGCATCAGGCGCGGGATTTCCATGCCCGTCAGCAGGAAGCAGCAGCCGTCGATCAGAAACGCCATCAGCCGCCAGACCGTGAACAACGCGTATCGCGTGTCGGCCCGGATCGTGTGGATGCGCCAGGCGACGAAGAAGCCGGCGGTCACCACCGCCACCACGCCTGAGGCGTGCAGGGCGTGTGCGCCGACAAACGCGACGAACGGCGCCAGCAGCGAAAGCGTGAAGAGCAGGTTGTTCTCGCGCACCATGCGATTCGCCGCGTTCGCGATGAACCCGACGACCAGCCCGACCCCTACGCCGCCCAGCGCAGCCCACACGAAATTCAGCCCGATGCCCCACCACGTCACAACGCCCGAAAACGTCGCGATGAGCGTGAATTGCAGCGCCACCAGCGCCGTCGCGTCGTTCACCAGACTCTCGCCGCCCAGAATCGCCGTGATGCGGCGCGGCACGCGGATGCGGTGAATCACCGACATCGCCGCCACCGTGTCCGTCGGCGAAACAATCGCCCCCAGCATGAACGCCACCGGCCACATCAGGTCCGGCAGGAGCGCCCGCGCGGTAAACGCCACCGCCACGATCGTCAGCCCGACCAGCCCGACCGCGAGCATGAGGATCGGCCGCAGCCAGCGCACGAAATCCAGCCACGACGTGTGGAACGCCTCCTTGTAAAGCAACGCCGGCAGGAAGATGGCGAGGATCAGGTCCGGGCTGGTAGGCTCCGTATGAACGCCGGGCAGCACGCCGAGCCCGATGCCCGCCGCGACAAGCAGAATGGCGGGCGGAACGCTCACCGCGCGCGACATCAGCCCGACGGCGGCAATCGCCAGGAGCATCGCGATCAGCGTGGTGACGTTTTGCATCGCAGCGCGCCCCGCGGACGTCTGGTCCGCCCCGGCGTCGGGGAATCATGCGGGCAGGAAGCACGCGAGAAAAGGGCGCGGGGATTGGGGATTCGCGAATAACGAGCAGCGAGTTACGAAACCAACCGGCCTGTTGATTCCGTAACTCGCTACTCGCGATTCGCTACTAGCTATTTTTCCTAGTCGCCGACGATCTCCGTCAGCAGCAGCCGGGCGTCCTGAATCCCGATCTGGCCGTTGAAAAGCTCGTCGTCCCGCAGGTTGGCGAGCAGGAAGTCGAGGGCCGTGTTGTCGGGCGGCAGGTCGGGGTTCATGATGTCATTTTCCCCTTCCGTGTTGTTCAGCCCGACCAGGTAACCGACCCGCCGGACCGTCTCGCGCCCGATCGCGTCGCCGAGCTCGCTGACGCTCAGGCCCGGCAGCAGGTCGTTGAACGTGTCCGTCAGAATCAGCACGTTTCCGGATTGCGTCTGGTTGCGAATGTCCACGTAATCCTGAACCGCCAGCTCCGTGTCCGACTCGCCGCCGAAGTACACGACGATGTGCGGCGAATCGGGCGGGTCCGTCTCGTCGCTGGTGGTCACGTCGAAGTCCCAGTCGCTCAGGAGGTCGCGCACCGTGTTCACGATCGCGTTCCTCATCACGCTCGTGTCGCCTTCGGTGTAGCCGGCCTGAATGTCCGCGGCGTCGAACACCGGCACGTCGCGGATCGGCAGGCCGCCGACCGAAATGCGCCGGCCGCCGGCAAAATTCAGATACACGCGCTGCTGTCGCGGCGTCGCGCCCACGCCGCGCACGATCGACAGATCGACGCCGATGCCGCCGTCGATCACGACGAAATACTTGGAGCTGTTGTGACCCACAATCAGCTTCGTGTTGCGGTCGAACAGCGCGCCGTCGCGAATCCACGCGAACAGCTTCTCCTCGGCGTCGAGCAGCATGATGCTCGCGTCGGACGGCAGCTCGAACGAGCGCGAATACCCGGGCACCGAGAGCACGCTGAGGTTGACCTCGTCGCCTTCGCGCAGCGGCCCGACGTCGAAAATCTGCCGCGTCGTCGTAGGCTTCGGCACCGCCGACAGGTTGTCGTCCTCCAACGGGGCGCGCGGCGTGAAGTTGTCGATCGACGCCGTGAACGCCGGAGTGACGCTGATGATCGGCGCGGCATACGTCCGAACCGGGTCGGTGCGGTCCGTGTCCACTTCCGCCCAGAGGAAATACTGCCGGTTCGTCGGCACCTCGCCCACGTCCAGCGCCGTCGGCAGGAGCAGATTGGCGTCGTTGCCGGCCGGCGGATCGCTGTCGAGCAGGATGTCGTTGGCCGCGGCCACGCCCGTGTAAAGCTCAGCCCCGTCCGGCGAAAACACGACCGAGCTGATCAGCGAGCTGCACGGACGCAGCGAACGGACCTGCGCCCCGGTCGTCGCATTCCAGATGCGGGCCGACCCGTCCGCGCTGCCCGTTGCGATCAACGTGCCGTCCGGCGAGTAGGCCACCGCCACGACGCGATCGCTGTGACCGCTGATCGTCAGGATCGCGTCGCCGGAGCTTACGTCCCACACGATGGCGGTGCGGTCGTCGCTGCCGGTGACGAGCGTCGAGCCGTCGGGAGAAAACGCGACGGACGTCACGGAATTGGCATGTCCCGAGACGAGATCGCCGCCGTCGAGCACCGGGGCGAAGTCGCGCACGATCTGGCCGGTCGCGACGTTCCAGAGCTTGGCGGTCTGATCGATGCTGCCCGTCGCGACGAGGTTCGCGTTCGTCGGCGCGAATGCGATCGCGGTGATCCCGAACGTATGCCCGATCAATTGGCGGACCTGCGACCCGTCGGAAACGTTCCAGACGATGCCGATGCCGTCGGCATCGCCCGAGGCGATGCGGCTGCCGTTGGGGGCGAAGGCGACGGCGTTGACCGTGGCGGTATGGCCGACGAATTCGTCGATCACGTTTCCGCCCACCGCGTCGTACTGGAGCACGCTCCCGTCGGCGTTGCCCGCGATGAACGACGCGCTGTCCGGCGCGAACGCCAGCGACGTGATCGCCGCCGAGCTGCCGCCGAAGCTGTCCACGAGCGATCCGTTGTCCGCGTCGTATGCGCGCGGAAAGCGATCGTCGCCCGCCGACACGACCAGCGAGCCGTCCGGAGAAAGCGCGACCGCGCGGACCGGCGCATCGTGGCCTTCCAGGCGGCGCAAGAGCTGGCCGTTTGCCGCGTCGTACACCGCCGTCTGCGCCTCGCACGGATCGTCGTCGCCGTCGAGTCCGGCCCGCAGCGTGCGCGGCACGCCCGGCTCGACCGAAAACGTGACCGCCACCCAGAGGGGCGAATCCGGCGAGAGGGCGATGTTTTCGATGTCCGCCGGAGGCGTGCGGAACGCGACCTGCGGCTGCGGAATGCCGATTTCGATGATCCGGTCGGCCGTGTCGGTCACGCCGGTGTCGTCGGTGACGGTCAGGCGCACGCGGAACTCGCCCGGCGACGCGAACGTGTGGGCCACTACGGGGATCAGCTCGCGCGAGCCGTCGCCGAAATCCCACTGGTACGCGACGATTTCGCCGTCGGGGTCGTCCGAGTCGGATGCGTCGAAGTTGATGACCGCCGGCGCGTTGGGGGCGGTCGCGCGGTCGAGCTTGATGACGGCGATCGGGCTTTCGGTGACGGAAACGATCACCGAGCGCGTGCTGGTCGCGCCGTTGTCGTCGCGCAGCGTGAGCCGGACCGTGAACTGCCCGGTGCTCTGAAACACGTGCGTCGGCGAGACGTCCTGGCTGGTCTGCTCGTCGCCGAAGTTCCAGACGCGCGACACGATCACGCCGTCGTCGCTGCTGCCGGAGGAGCTGAATCGCACCGTCAGCGGCGCGATGCCGCGCGTCACGTCGGATGTCAGAACCACCGTCGGCGGCGAATTGAACAGCGTTCCGCCGCCGCCCGCGCCGCCGCTGCTGGTAAGCGAGCAACCCGAAAAATCGAGCTGCAACAGCAGCAGCGGCGCCGCCAGGGCACAGAGACGGATGGCGCGGGGCTTACGCATGGGGGACACTCCTGGAACCCAATCGGCGGGTACGTTCACCGCCCGGCTAAGTATGGACCGCTCGAAGAGTCGTATCAAGGGCTTGCCCGACAAGCTATGATGGAGCAGACGGACGATTCCGGCCGATGGACTGGCTGGAATCGCCGTCCGCCGCTGCCGGAAACCCGTCCAGCGGCAATGGGCTCTGAATCCCCGACCTCCAAAAAGTGCGGCGGATTCTCGTTTTCCCTGTTCCCTGGGATGCTCACATGCTCCGCTTTCGATCGCTCGCTTTGATGCTGCCGCTATGCGCCGTGCTCTGCGGCGGATGCCCCTGGATGGCCGGCAACGCGGACGTGAATACGCCAAATTTCAGCGGCGGCGGGGGCGGGGGCGGTGGGGGCAATGGCGGCGGCAACTCGGGCGCGAGCACGACGATCAACGGCACGTCCGTCGGCAAGGACGAGCTGGCCGACACCCTCACGCTCTCATTCCCCGACTGCACGCGCCCGGTGCAGGCCGAGACCTGGCGGGCGCAGATTCTCCAGATGGTCAACGACGCCCGGTCGCAGGAGGGCCTCGGAACGCTTGTTTTCAACGACACTTTGGAAGCCCAGGCCGAACAGTATGCCTGCGAGCTGATCGACGGAAATTTCTTCGACCACGTCAGCCCCGTCACCGGTTCCACCCTGGCGGACCGCGCGGCCGAGTTCGGCTACCACTACCAGGTTGTCGGCGAAAACCTGGCCGCCGGGCAGCGCACGCCGGTGGAAGTGTTCTCGGACTGGATGAACAGCCCCGGCCATCGCGCCAACATCATGCACCCGGAGTTCACGGAAGTCGGCATCGGCATCCGCAGCGGCGGCCAGTACGGCTTCTACTGGGTGCAGGAGTTCGGCGAGCCGCTGTTCTGATGGACCGACCCCGCGTGTTTGCGCGCGGGTCTGTGCGCCGGTCGAG
>CAZHIE010000012.1:37272-38969 GCA_964532435.1 uncultured Planctomycetales bacterium | reverse complement strand
GGCAGGTGGTCCCACTTGCCGTCGCAGATTTCCTTGAAGCTGCGCAGCGTGTCGTCCTTCTTCGTGTAGTTGCCGGGGAAGCCGGTGAACTGCTCGGCCACGAAGAACGGCTGGCTGAAGAAGCACTCGATCTTGCGGGCGCGGGCGACGATGCGCTTGTCCTCTTCGCTCAGCTCGTCTTCGCCGAGGATCGCGATGATGTCTTTGAGGCTGACATAGCGCTGCAGAATCTGTTGTACGCGGCGGGCGATGTCGTAGTGATCCTGGCCGACGACGCCGGGGTCGAGAATGCGCGAGCTGGACGCGAGCGGATCGACGGCCGGATAGATGCCGCGGGCGGCGATGCTGCGCTCCAACACGATGAATGCGTCGAGGTGGGTGAACGTGGTGGCCGGGGCCGGGTCGGTCAGGTCGTCGGCGGGGACGTAGACGGCCTGCACGCTGGTGACGGCGCCGGTCTTGGTCGAGGTGATGCGCTCCTGCAACTCGCCCATCTCGGTGCTGAGCGTCGGTTGGTATCCGACGGCGCTGGGCATGCGGCCGAGCAGGGCGGAGACTTCCGAGCCGGCCTGGGAAAAGCGGAAGATGTTGTCCACGAAGAGCAGCGTGTCCTTGCCCGACTGGTCGCGGAAGTACTCGGCCATGGTCAGGGCGGTCAGCGCCGCGCGAAGTCGCGCGCCGGGCGGCTCGTTCATCTGGCCGAAGACCATCGCGGTCTGGTCAATGACCGATTTGCCGGTGTTGCCGATCTTGGCGTGCTGCATTTCGAGCCAGAGGTCGTTGCCCTCGCGCGTGCGCTCGCCGACGCCGGCGAAGACGGAATATCCGCCGTGCTGGGTGGCGATGCGGGCGATCAGCTCCTGGATGACGACGGTTTTGCCGAGGCCGGCGCCGCCGAAGAGGCCGATCTTTCCGCCGCGGACGAATGGGACCATCAGGTCGATGATCTTGATGCCGGTCTCGAACATTTCGGTTTTGGGCGTGAGTTCGGAGAACTCGGGCGGCTCGCGGTGGATGGGGCGGAATTCCCTGGCGGAGACCGGACCGCGGCCGTCGACAGGCTCGCCGATCAGGTTGAACACGCGGCCGAGGGTTGTTTCGCCGACGGGGACGCTGATGGGGGCGCCGGTGTCGGCGATGGGCGAGCCGCGGACGAGGCCGTCGGTGCTGCCGAGCGCGACGGCGCGGACTCGTCCGCCGCCGAGGTGCTGGGCGACTTCGCACCAGAGCGTTTCCTCGCGCACGCGGTCGCCGACCGGGCGTCGGACCTGGACCTTGAGCGCGTTGTAGATTTTGGGCAGCTTGTCGGCCTCGAACTCGGCGTCGAGCGTGGAACCGATGATCTGGGTGACGCGGCCGGTGTTTTGTGCGTTGGCGACCATTATTCACTCCGCGAATGCTGAATGGCGAATGCTGAATGCTGAATGACAGACTCAGCGTCGCCGATGGTTATCCTCAGCGGTCTTGACGATCGTAGTAAGAATCCGCGCAACCTGCTCGGACTCGGCGATGATCTCTGTCATGCGCTCCGGAAGCACAAGTTTGGAGTCACGAATCAGCCTCAACCAGTAGTTGGTCTCGCGGGCCTCACTCTTGGCGATGCTCATTCGGCGAATGAACTCCGCCTTTGTCTGGGCCGCGCCGGCCTCCTCGACGTTCGCGCCAATACTGGTGCCGGAGCGGCAAACCTGCTTCCC
>CAZHIE010000012.1:0-37172 GCA_964532435.1 uncultured Planctomycetales bacterium | reverse complement strand
CGGCCTCCTCGACGTTCGCGCCAATACTGGTGCCGGAGCGGCAAACCTGCTTCCCGAGCACCCAGCCGGCCGAATTCTGCGGCAGCGCGCCAACCAGGCGAATCACACGAACTGCGAGCCTGGCGGTTCGGTCCTGAATGTCGGCTTTCACGAACTGTCCTCGCCTGCTGCGCTCTTGCATTCAGCATTCATCATTCGGCATTCGTCATTACTTGATCGCTTCCGCCCCCCCGACAATGTCCAGCAGCTCCATCGTGATCTGCGTCTGGCGGGCGCGGTTGTATTGGCGCGTGAGGAATTTGATCATCTCGCCGGCCGCGTCGGTGGCCTGCTTCATGGCGATCATGCGGGCGACCTGTTCGCTGACGATGGCGTCGTTGAAGTATTGGAAAAGGCGCACTTTCACCGTTTCGGGGATCAGCCGGGCCAGCAGCAGCTCCGGCGCGGGGGAAAATTCGAATTCGCGGCGCGGCTTGCCCGCGGCGGCGTCGCTTCGCGGCGGCTCAATCGGCAGAAGCTGCACGACCTGCGCCTTCTGCGAGCTGAGCGAGTTGAAGCGCGTGTAGGCCACGTCGACGCGCGAAAGCTCGCCGGATTCGTAGCGGGCGATGTAGCGGTCGGCCATTTCCGCGACGCGCGCATAGGCGATGCGGTCTTCGACGTCGGTGACCTGCCGCGACGTGGGCACGCCCAGGAAGCGCAGGTATCCGACGCCCTTTTTGCCGACGATTTCCAGCTCGACGGTCTGCCCCTCGGCCGTCAGGCGGCGGCGCTGCTCCATTGCCTGTCGCAGCACGGCCGCGTTGTATCCGCCGCACAGGCCGCGGTTGGAGGTAATGGCCAGCAGCACGGCGGTCTTGGCGCGCGGGTTGGGCCGCAGCAGGGGGTGATCGACCGTTCCCATTCCGGACAGGTCGGAGATCATGTCGGTGAGCTTTTCGGTATAGGGCTTGCTGGCCTGGGCGCGGAGGAGGCACTTTTGAAAGCGCGCGGTGGCGATGAGCTGCATGGTCTGCGTGATCTTGCGCGTGCTGACCACGGCGCGGCGGCGGCGGATGATTTGGCGGGCTTTAGCCACAACGCACTCCGAATTCAGAAGTCAGAATGAAGAATTCAGAAACCGGGTTCATTGCGCACGCGAGTTCTTCACGATCGCGGTCAGTACGCTCACGATTTCGTCCGCCTCCGTCAGGAGCGGCGCCAGCCGGCCGCGGTCGACCAATCGCGCGTCTGCCGCCAACCGAAGCCAGTACAGAGATTCTCTCGCCTCCGCGCGGGCGATGTTCATGCGCCGCACGAAATCCGCCTTGGAGTGCGCCGCCTTCGCTTCCTCGACATTTGCGCCGACGCTGGTTCCGCTGCGCGTAAGCTGTTTTCCGATTACGTAGCCTGCGGTGTCCGTAGGCAGGGCGCGTACCACCCGCAAGATGCGCACGGCATATGCGAGGCTCCGTTCGCGGATGTCCTTTCCGGCGTTCGCTCGCAACACGTTCTCCAGACCGTCAAGGAGCCGAAAGGTTCCTCTTGCTTCCGCACGCCTCCGCGGATCGCGGCTTCGATCGCGCCCCGGCCATACGGCGCCCGATTTCTGAATTCTTAATTCTTACTTCTGACTTCTACTTCGCCGTAAACCCCGCCTTGAATTTCGCCACGACGTCCTGGAGCTTCTTGTCCAGGTCGTCCGTCAGCTTCAGCGAGTCCGCAAGCTGCTTCCGCACTTCCGGATACTCGTCGCGGTAGTGCTTGAGCAGCTCGCGCTCGAAGTCGGCGACGCGATTCAGCGGGAGGTCGTCGAGGAAACCCGACGCGCCGGCGTGGATCGAGAGGATCTGATCCACCACCGTCATCGGCTGAAACTGCGGCTGCTTCAGCAGCTCGACCATGCGGCGGCCGCGGTCGATCTGCTTCTGCGTGACGGGATCGAGTTCCGTGCCGAGCTGTGCGAATGCTTCGAGCGAGCGATAGCGGGCCAGCGCCAGGCGCAGCGAGCCGGCGATTTTCTTCATCGCGGGAACCTGCGCGTTTCCACCGACGCGGCTGACCGAGATGCCGACGTTAATCGCGGGGCGCACGCCGGCGAAAAACAGGTCGGGCTCCAGGTAAATCTGACCGTCGGTGATCGAGATCACGTTGGTCGGAATGTACGCCGACACCTCGCCTTCGAGCGTCTCGATCACGGGAAGCGCGGTGAGGCTGCCGCCGGATTTCTTGATCCGGCGGGCCTCGTGCGTGTCCTTGCCGAGCTTGTCGAGGTCGTGGTCGAGCGCGTGCTTGTCCTGCTCGCCGATGTAGGTCTTGCCGTTTGCGGGCGTCTCGTCGCCGGCCGGCGCGCCCTTTTTCACGATGACGCGCCGCTCCGCCAGCTTGCACGAACGTTCGAGCAGGCGGCTGTGCAGGTAGAACACGTCGCCGGGATACGCCTCGCGGCCGGGCGGACGGCGGAGCAGCAGCGAAAGCTGGCGATAGGCCTGGGCCTGTTTCGAAAGATCGTCATAGACGACCAACGTCGCGCGGCCGTGCTCGTACATGAAGTATTCGGCCATCGAGCAGCCGGCGTACGCGGCGATGTACTGAAGCGGGGCGGGGTCGGACGCGCTCGCGCACACGACGATGCTGAAATCCATCGCGTGATGCTCGCGCAGCTTCTCGGCGATCGACGCGATGGTCGATTCCTTCTGCCCGATCGCGACGTAGACGCAGATCACGTCGCCGCCGCGCTGGTTGATGATCGTGTCGATCGCGATCGCGGTTTTTCCCGTCTTGCGGTCGCCGATGATCAGCTCGCGCTGGCCGCGGCCGATCGGAATCATGCTGTCGATCGCCTTGACGCCCGTCTGGAGCGGCTCGGTGACCGGCTGGCGCTCGGCGATGCCGGGCGCGATGATCTCCATCGGCCGTCGGTGGGGCGTCTGAATCGGGCCTTTGCCGTCGAGCGGCCGCCCGAGCGGATCGACCACGCGGCCGACCATCGCCTCGCCGACGGGCACGGAGAGCAGGCGGCCGGTGGAGCGGACCTCTTCGCCCTCCTTGACGTCGAGGAAGCCGCCGAGCACGACCGCGCCGATGGAGTTTTCTTCGAGGTTGAAGACGACGCCGGTCGCGCCGCTGGCGAATTCGAGCATTTCGCCAGCCATGGCCTTCGACAGACCGTAGATGCGCGCGACGCCGTCGCCGACTTCGAGCACCTTGCCGATCTCCGCGACGTCCAGCTTGGACTTGTATTGCCGGATTTCGTCCTGGATGATCGTCGCGATTTCACTGGCCTTGAACTTCATCGGTCATCCTCAATGCTGCTGTGTTCTCCGCCGCGGCGGCCGAAGCCGGCGCGAAGCGGCAATCGTGTCTCAAGCGGCGGCAATCGAACCCGGCAAGCCGCGCTCGCTGCGCTCGCCGAGGCGCTGCATGGCGTCGGCGAGCTGCGTGCGGACGGAGTTGTCGAAGCGCACGTCGCCGATCTGCAGAATCAGGCCGCCCAGAATCGCCGGCTCCACGTGGAACGAGACGAGCGGCTTCTTGCCCGACAGTTGCGCCGCGACCGCCGTGATGGCGGCTTTCTGCGACGAATCGGGCTCGACGGCCGTGACGGCGGTCGCCTCGACCTCGCCGGCGGCTTGTTGCACGCGCGCGACGTAGCGATCGAGCAGGGGGGCGAGCATGCCCACGCGGCCGTGGCGGTTCATGACGAGGAAGGCGTTGAGCGTTTCGTCGCTGAGCCGGCCGCGGAACCACTTGATGAGCAGCGCCTCGCGCACGTCGTCGTCGATGGCGGGCGAGTCGAAGAAAGCGGCGATATCCGGGTTGTTCGCGGTAAGCGTGCGAAGTTCCTGGAGCTCGGCACGGACTTCGGCGACCTTGTTTCGCTCGCGCGCGACGCCGTAGAGCGCCTCGGCGTACACGTCGGCGACGGCCATCTGCTTGTCGAGCGAAATCGGCATGTCGAGCTGCTCTCCGTGGGCGCTGCGCCGAAACGGCTAGTTGCGAGGCGCTTTCATGCGTTCGAGCGATTCGGTGACGAGGCCGCGATGATCTTCCGGCGAGAGCGTCTTGCGAATGACGCCGGAGGCGACCTGCACCGCAAGCTCCGCCGTGCGGTCGTAAAGCTCCTTGATCGCCGCGTCGGACGCGAGTTGGATCTCGCGCTTGGCCCGCGCGAGCGTCTCGTCGGCCTCCTTCTGCGCGGTGGCCTGGAGCCGGCGGCGCGTTTCTTCGGCGTCGCGGCGGCCTTCCTCGACGATGGCGGTCGCCTCGCGGCGGGCCTGGTCGATCTGGGCGCGGTACTGGGCCAGCACCTTCTCGGCCTGCTCGCGCTCGGCCCGGGCCTGCTCCAGCGCGCCGCGAATCTGCTGCTCGCGCTCGTTCAGCGCCGTGGTCAGCGGGCGCCAGGCGTAACGCCCGAGCACGTACACGACGATCAGGAAGACGATCGTCGTCCAGATCATGTTGCCGAGATTGCCGGAGAAGATGTCGGTCTTGTGCTCTTCGTGCGCGGCGGTGTCGGCGTGTCCGGCCGGCGCGGCGTGCGGCGTCTCGGCCGCGGGCGGCGTGTGCGTCGCGGCAGGGGGGTCTTCGGCCCGCGCGGCGGCTGTGCCGGCGATGGCCGCGGCCCAGAGTACGGTGACGATCCAAGTGCGCAGCATCACGTGTGCTTGCTCCCGGGTTGCGCGTCGGCGGAGCCGGCACGAGCGACGGCGCTGTCGCGCTGCGCGTTCGTGCTGGCCAAAACGGCGCGGCGCCGCGCTTATCCCTTCACAAACGCCGCGATGATCGCGAAGAACGCGGCGCCTTCGATCATGGCCGCGGTAATGATCATGGGCGTGAACATCGCGCCGGCGGCTTCGGGCTGGCGGGCGATCGATTCGACCATGCTGCCGCCGATGCGGCCGATGCCGATGCCGGCGCCGACGATCGCCAGGCCCGCGCCGATGATGGCGATGCCGGGAATCGAGGTTTGCGCCAGCAACGGCGCCGCCCCGCCCTGGGCGAAGCTCGGCTCCGCCGCGAAGAGGCCGAACAGTGCGAGCGCCGCAATCACTTTGAGGAGCGAACGAGCTGTCTTCATCGCGATCCCTTTCCTTCTCTCAGTTGCGCCTTCCGAGGCGTCTGGTCTCCGATTCAGCGATTTCCGCGGTCCGCGGCGTCAGTGGTGCGCCGCGGCCGCTTCTCCGTGTTCCGCGTGTTCGTCGTGTGCGTGTTCGTCGTCGTGGTGGATGTTGACGGCCAGCCCGATGAACACGGCCGTCAGCGTCGTGAAGATGAACGCGTGCAGCGGCACGACGATGATGATTTCGAGCAGGTTGAAAGCGACGGCCCCGAGAATCGCCGCGACCGAAACGCCCGCGACTCCCCACAGCGGCAGCGTCTGGCGCACCGCCGGGATGAACCCGAGCAGCACGGCGATGATGATGTGGCCGGCCAGCATGTTGGCGAAGAGACGCACGCACAGCGCGAGCGTCTTGAAGAGCAGTCCGAACAATTCGAGGATCGCGATGAACCACGCGATGTACCACGGACCCATGAAGAAGTGCTTGACATAGGTCATGCCGTGGTACTTCAACCCGGCGCCGACCATGAGCATGAGCGTGAAGATCGCCAGCGTGCCGGTGACGTAGATGTTGCCGGTCGAGGTTCCGCCGATCAGGTGGCCCGGAACCCAGAAGAACCACGCCGAGAGCGGGATCATGCCGAGCAGATTGCTGATCAGGATGAAGAAGAACAGCGACCATAGGTAGGGCGTGAAAACGTCCGTGTATTTGCCCAGGTTCGGCTTGAAGATGTTGTCGCGCAGGCCGACGCACACCGCCTCGATCGCGTTGCGCAGGCCGCGCGGCGTCAGGCGGCTCACCGGGTCGCCGCTGGTCGGCGGCTTCATCGCCCGCGGAATGAGCATGCACAGCAGCGCCGCGCCGACCAACTGCATCAGCACGTGATTGCTGATGATGGGAAACGACAGAAAGTCCTTGCCGATCTGCGCCCAGCCGGGCGTGTGCTGAACGACGTGCAGGAGCGGATCGTCGGCGCTCGCCAGAATCATGCTCAGCATTTCGCCTCCGTTCCCGCAGCGCGCGCCAGCGCGATCAGGGCCGCGCTGTCCGCCGCGAGCAGCGCCAACTGCGCGACGGCGACCCACACCAGCAGCGCGTCGGGCGGAACGATCCGCAGCGGCATCGCGACCAGCGCGGCGCCCATCGTCACGAGAAACCGCACTCCGAAGCTCGCCAGCACCGCAAACGCCAGCTCCTTCGGTGCGCGGCGGACGTATGCCGCCGGGGCCGCGCTGGCCGCAAGACTGCCCAGCAGCGCCACGCCCGTCGCCAGCAACATCGCCAGAACCGCCGGCTCGCCGCCCAGCGCGACCTTGGCCGGCCAGTACGACGCGAGCGCGAACAGCAGGCTCGCGGCGACGGAGCGCGCGGCCAGCCGGGCAAATGTCCGGGCGGGATCACGGTTGGGCAGGTGGCTGGGCATCGTCATCCCGAGCGGGCGGACTCGGCGAGTCCGGGCGCTCCAATTCGCGCTGCATTTCCATCCCGCGGCGGATCAGGTGGTACATTCCGCCGACAAAACCGGCGGACGCGCACGCGATCAACCAGCCGGGGGAAGTCTTGAACACCGAGTCGAGCCACCAACCGAGGAGGACGAACCCGGCGATGCCGGCGCCGAACTCCATGCCCAGGCTCGCGTAGCGGTACTGCGTCGCTCGCGTGCGGCGGAGCTTCTCGTCCTGGTCGGTGGGCTGCAAACCGCGCCCCGTGCGCCGCTTCCCGTCCGGTGGACCGCGGGCGCAATCGCGCGCCGGGTAGACATCGCCGGGCGCCTCGCTCTACCCGCTGCCCCGCGACGGGGTCGGCATATTATCCCACGACGGCCGCGCGTCAAGCCGCGCACGAATGCGGAATGGCGAATGCGGAATGCGGTGCGTCGGAGAGCGGGTACGGCGCGCGACGCGAGCACGGCGCGGGCCGTCGCGCGATCGTGCCGCGCAAGCCGCGATGCGGTAGAATGCCTTGTCGGGATCGTCGCCGCGCGCGCTGGGAATTCGGCGACCGGGATCGGGTGCGAATGTCCGAGTCGGGTATTCCAAAGCGACGGCTGCTGGCCATCAGCGACGAGGCGGGTCTGAGCGACCTCCTGGCGCGCCTCGACGGGCTTGTCGACGCGCACGTGGTGCGCGACAGCGACGGCGCCGCGGCCGCACTGCGCACCGACCACTTCGATTACCTCCTCAGCAGCGCGGCCGAGCTGCTGCCGCTGGCGCAGGTCGTCGGGCCGCACCGCGTCGATACCGTGCTCGAAAACATCGGGCACGGCGTGTGCATCGTCGACCGCGAGGGAACGCTCCTGTGGGCGAATTCGCGGCTGCTGAGCTATCCGCCGGCCGTCACCGAGGCGGTCCGCCCCGCCTGCGCGGAGTTGCTGAACGCGCTGGACGCCGCCGGCCAGAGCGCCGGCCGCCGCGAAATCGCCGTCGAGGGGCTTTACTTCGAGCTCTCGGTGGCGCGGCTGCCCAGCGGCGCGGCGCCGGCCGATTACGCCGTCGGGCTGATCTGGGACACGACCAGCGCGCACCGGCTCCAGCACAAGATCGACGCGATCGAGGCGGCCGGGCGCGAACTCGTGCGCCTGGAGGCCGATGCGTACGCGCGCATGGACATGGGCGAGCGGCTGCGCTTTCTGGAAGAGAACATCATCCGCTACAGCCGCGAGCTGTTGAATTTCAAGTCTTTCGTCGTGCGCGTGCTGGACCCGAAAACAAACCGGCTCGAGTGCGTGCTGGCGGCGGGGTTCTCCGAGGAGGCCCGCGCCCTGCCGATGCTGGCGCTGCCGGAGGGCAACGGCATCAGCGGCTATGTCGCGGCGACGGGGCAGTCGTACCTCTGCCCCGACGTGTCGCGCGATCCGCGTTATCTGCACGGCATCGAGCACGCCAGCTCGTCGCTGACCGTTCCGCTGCGCGTCCATGATCGCGTCGTGGGAATTCTCAACGTCGAATCCGACCAGCCCAATGCGTTCAGCGAGCAGGACCGCCAGTTCGCCGAGATTTTCGCGCATTACGTCTCCACCGCGCTCAATGTGCTCAAGCTCCTCGCGGTCGAGCGCCACGCCACGGCCGGACAGATCACGTCTGACGTGCTGACCGAGCTTTCCCGCCCGCTGAACGACATCGTGATGGCCGCGACGAACCTGATCGAGGAAAACCTCGGCAACGAGGCGCTGCGGCGCGGGCTGCACGCGATGATCGAAACCGTCGATCGAACGAAGAAGCGCCTGCGCGCGCTGGCCGAGACGCCCGTAATCGCCGGATTGGTGCGCGAATCGAGCGAGACGGATCCGGTCGTGCTGGGCAAGCGCATTCTCGTCGCCGACGACGAGGAGATCATCCGCGACACGATGAACGACGTGTTGAACCGCGCGGGCGCGGTGATCGTCACCGCCGCCGACGGCGACGAGGCCGTCCGCCTGGCTCGTTCGCAGCACTTCGACCTCGTCATTTCCGACATCAAGATGCCGAACAAGAACGGCTATGAGGTTTTTGCGGCCGTGCGCCAGGCGCTGCCGGGCTGTCCGGTGATTCTCGTGACCGGGTTTGGGTATGATCCCGAGCATACAATCGTGCGTGCCAACCGCGAGGGCTTGGCGGGCGTGCTATTCAAGCCGTTCAAGGTGGACGTGCTGATGGACACGATCCGCAAATCGCTCGATCCGGCGGCGGCGAATACGGCGCGTTCGTAACGCCCGCCCGCGGGACGCATCGAACTGGCGCGGGCGCTGCGCCGGGTGGCCCGGCGCCGGTGGCCCATGCGAGACCGCCCAACCGGCCTCGCCGACACGATCGGAGCGACATGCACATGCGTTTTCGAATGATGCAAGCCGGCGCGCTGGCGATGTTGCTCGGCGCGATCGCGATCGGCTGCACGGGGCGGCCCGGCGAAGGCGGCGCGACGTCGGCCAGCGCCGGCCCGAGCCCGCACAAATCCGGCGGCGCAGCGGAGTCTTCCACGATGAAAACCGAAAAGGCGATGTTCGGGGCGGGCTGCTTCTGGGGCGTGGAGGAGCGTTTCCGCCAGACGCCCGGCGTCGTCTCCACCGCCGTCGGCTACGCGGGCGGTGTGAAGGAGCAGCCGACGTATAAGGAAGTCTGCACCGATCGCACGGGGCACGCCGAGGTCGTCTATGTCGAGTTTGACCCGCAGAAGGTGGGCTACGAGCAATTGCTCGACGTGTTCTGGAAGGGGCACAACCCGACCACTCTGAACCGGCAGGGGCCCGATTTCGGATCGCAATACCGCTCGGTCATCTTCACGTATTCTCCGCAGCAGGAGGCGGCCGCCCGCGCGTCGATGGAGCGACTGGCGGCCAGCGGGAAATACAAGTCGCCGATCGTGACGCAGATCGAGCCGGCCGGCGCGTTCTGGCGGGCGGAGGAGTATCACCAGCAGTATTTGGCGAAGCGCGGACTGGCGAATTGCCACGTCGGCGACGAATAGAGACGACTGCCGCGTGGGAGTCTCGCCCGAACCGAGCCCGCGTGTCCCCACACGGTTCTCTTTTTTCGACCTCACCACGAAGACCCGCCTGAGGACAGGCGGGCTCATTTGCGGACCCGCCTGAGGACAGGCGGGCTCGAAACGCAACCGCGTGCCCTGCCGCTCATCGCTCGCGTCGCTCGCGTCGCTCAGCCGTGTCCCGCGCTCGCGCGCTCGTCATGCGCCGTCACGCCGCGCAGCACCCAGATGATCCCCAGCAGACCCGCGCCGACCATTTCGATCGGCATCGCCCGCGCCAGTCCCCAAGCCGGCATTGTGTCGAGATGCGCGTACGCCGGCGGCAGCGCCAGCGCCGGCCGAACGCCCGCGACCGCCAGCCCGACGACGCCCATCAGCAGCGGCGCGGGCCAATACCACGCGATGTGCGTCGTCTTCGTGACGTGCGTGGCCACGTACGTGCCGGTGGCGCAGCCGGCGGCCACGGCGAAGATCGCCTGTTGACGATAGGTGGCCTCGATCGCCGAGCCGGACAGGAGCAGCACCAGCGCGCCGCCGACGGACGTCGTGATCAGCAGCGCGAGCAGCCCGGTGGAGACGCGGCCGAGCGGTTCTCGCGCACCCAGATTTCGGACCAGGTTTTCGCGCGGCGCGGCCAGGCCGCCGAATGCCGCGCACGCGAGGATCGGCACAAGCAGGTAGGCATAATCCGCGAGCAGCAGCCCATATGGCCCGCCGGTCGGCGGCGCGGCGCTGGCGTGCCGGTCGCGCAGCCACTGATCCATCTGCCCGGCCAGCCAGCTTGCTCCGCCGTCGAGCGACCAGAGCAGCAGCGCGGCCGCGGTCAGCCCCAGCAGGTGTCGGAATGTGCGCTTGGAGACGATCCGCGACGCGACCCAGACTCCCGCGCTGAGGAGGAGAATCGCGAGCAGGCCGGCGTAAAGCGGCTTGCCGGCGGCAAGCGCGATCGGCTGGTGATACCCGTCGCGCGGCACAAGGAAGCGCAAGATCGCCCAAAGCCATGCAAGCGCGAGCAGGGAGCGCGACCGGCGAAGCCAGGCGAAGTCGCGAACGATGGACGGCGTGGAGGTCGTGGTCACGTGCGACAGGCTAGCCGACAAGGCCCTGCAGGGGAACAGGGCGCGGCGGCGCGCGTTCGCGCGCTGGCAGCGCATTGGCAGCACCGGCTTCCAGCCGTTTGTTGAACGCGGTGGAGGCAGGGGAATTGCGAAAGCAGACCGGCTGGAAGCCGGTGCTACCAGGGCCGGTGCTACCGCGCTGGCACGACGCGCAGGTGGCTGCCGTCCGTCTCCACCCGCGCGAGCGGCTGCTGCGGGTCGTGATCGAGGATGAGCAGATAGTTCTCGTCCGCCGCGCGCCGCAAAAGTCCCGCCTTCGACGCGCGATTGTCGATCGGCAGCAGGTCATACGCCATGTTGTACGGCGCTCCAGCGTGGTGTCGCGTCGGCATCACGTCGCCCACGAATACCGCCGTCCGCTCGCTGCCGCGCAGGAAGATCGAGTGATGGCCGCGCGTATGCCCGGGCGTGCGGAGCGCTGCCACCTGCGGCACGATCTCCTCGTCGCCGTCGAGCAGTCGCCAGGCGCCGAGCGCGTCGATCGGGCGAAAGTTCTCCTCGCGGTACGTGATGGTCATGATCCCGAAATTCGTCCGCGCGTCGTCGAACTCCCGTTTCTGAACGTGTACGCGCGCTTTCGGAAACGTCGCCACCAGCGGCGCGTCCGGCGTCCACGGCTGCTCCGGCTCGGCCGGTCGCGTGAGGCCGCCGGCGTGGTCGAAGTGCAGGTGCGAGAGGATCACGTCGCTGATCGTGTCCTCGCCGATGTCCGCGCGGCGCAGCGCCGGCAGCAGCCAGTCGGTCGGGTCGATCGCGAAAATGCCCTGCTCCTTGGCCGCATACTTCGGGCCGTGGCCGACTTCGATGATCGCGCGCCGGCCGGCCGCGCCGCTCCACTCCACCAGCACGCAATTGCACGCGAGGGAGATGCGGTTCTGCTCGTCGGCCGGGCACGCCCGCGCCCAGAGCGCCTTGGGGATGATTCCGAACATCGCGCCGCCGTCGAGGCGCAGCGCGCCGCCGCGGAGCAGCGCCACGCGCAGCCCGCCCAGGTCGATCCAACTCAGGGGTTCGGCGATCACGTCGTACGCGCTCCCCTCACGGCGTGGAAAGATCCACGCGCTGCGCTTGTCCACCGCGCAACGTGACTGCGCGGCCCGCGACGGTCAGCGACATCTCGACGTGCGGCTCGCCCTCGGCGCAGAGCGTCAGCGCGCCGCGCTCGACCTGAACGCGCAGCGGCACGCCGCGCAGCAGCAGCGTGAAGCGCAGTGCCGACCAACCGGCCGGCAGCCGGGGATTGATCCGCAAGCCGGCCGGCGAGAGATTCACGCCGCCGAAGCCGAATACCGCCGCCATCCACGCGCCGCCCATCGCGGTGCCGTGCAAGCCCGCGTGCGTGTCGCGCCGGCCGGTAAGCGATTCGTCGACGTCGGCCCCGGCCGACATCAGGAACTGCTCGTATGCGTAATCGAGCTCGCCCTGCTCGGCGCCCATGATCGAGTTCAGCACGAAGCTCATCGACGAAAAGTTCATGCTGAGCAGTTTGTAATGGCGCCAGTTCGCGCTCACCACCTCCGCCGGAAAGTCGTCGCGGAAGAGCACCATGCCCATCACCACGTCGGGCTGATTCAGCGCCTGGTACGGGAAAACCGTCACGAACCAGACCTTGCGGCCGGCCAGCAGATCTTCCGGCACCGCTTTGAGCTGATGGAAGCCTTTGCATTGCTCGTAGATTTTCGTTCGCGGATCGAACAGGAAGCGCAGCCGCTCGCCGACGCGCCGCCAGCGGGCCGGCTCGTCGCGCGCGATCGACAGCCGCTCGACCGCGGCGCGCCAGGCCGTCGCGTCGGTGCGCTCCATCCGCTCGAGCGCGTCTGCCGCCCAGGCAAGCGTACGGGCGGCCAGCAGGTTGGTATAGAAATTATCGACGCTCTCGCAGTGGCCCTCGTCCGGGCCGGAGACGTCGCGCAGGTGATACGCGTCGGCGGCCGCGTCGTGGTGGGCGCGCCAAGCGTAAAAGCGAGCCGACTCGACGAGCAGGTCGATGCCGCGCTCGCGCAGGTAGCGCTCGTCGCCGCTGGCGAGGAGGTATTGCATCAGCGCGTGGGCCGCGTCGCCGTTGATGTGAATGTTCGTGTGCGTGAAGCGCCACCAGTCGCCGAGGCACTCTTCGCCGTTCGGGCCGGCCTGCCACGCCAGCTTGGCGCCGAGCGGCGGCGCGGGCGGTGACTCGCCCGCCGGAAGCGCAGCCGCCGCCTGCGCCAGCGACGGCAGGGCGGGTTGGCGATCGTTGGCGCCGGGCGCGCGGCTGTCGATCGCGCCGCCGTCGGCCAGGTCGCCGGTCGTGTAGCGCTCCCACAGGCGCTGCGCGATCTGCCGCCCGGGCGCCAGTCCAGCGTGGCGGAAATTCAGGCACGCTCGCGCGAAGTGCGGCTGCGTGAACGTGTAGAACGGCGCGATGTACACGTCCGTGTCGTAGAACGTGTTTCCCTGGTAATACTCGCCGCTGAGCAGTTTCACCGGAACGCTGAGCCGGTCGGCGAAGCGCGGCGCGGCGGCCAGCAGGTGATACAGGCAGAAGCGCAGGTAGCGCTGCGCGGCGTCGTCGCCGTCGATCTCGACGTCGCTGCGCTCCCAGAGCTTCCGCCACTGGGCCTTCTGCTCGGCGAGCGCCGCGGTGAAGCCCTGCTCCTGCGCGCTGGTCAGCTCGGCTTCGAAGTCGACCGCGACGCCGTGGCGCGCGTCCTCCGACGAGGCCAGCACGACGTAGCGGCTGATCGCGATCGGCTCGCCCTGCAGCGGCGCGAGGTCGATGCGCGTCACGGCGCAGTCGTGCTCGACGACGCCGCGCTTCTCGACCACGCGGGTCGTGTTCTTGCACACGCTGATCGCGCCGGCGAATACGTCGTGCCCGCGGGCCGGCGTGCGGACGTGCATGGTCGTGCGCGTGCGCGGGTGCGCGGACAGGTCGACGACCTGAAACTGCCGCTCGCGCGTCGTGTTGGAGCAGACGCCGCCGCTCACGCCGCTGTCCACGCGAATCGGCGCCGTGTGGTCGAGCGCCGTCACCGAGACGCGCGCGAACACGCGATGCGCGTGCGCGAGCGACGCAAAGCGCAGCGATTCCACGCGCGTGCTGCGGCCGTCCGCGTCGCGATAGTCGAATTGATATCGATAGAGCCCGCACGACATGTCCAGCGTCTGGCGAAAATTGCTCACCTCGCCGCGCGTCAGGCTAATCTGGTGGTCGCCCACGAAAATGCGCGTCAGCAGCGGGCTGGGCAGATTGGCGACCGCCGGGCTGCGGCCGGCCTTGTCGTAATAGCGCGGATCGAGGTAGCGCCGCTCCTCGCCTGCGGAGCGGAGCAGGCTGAACATGTCCAGTTCGTCGTAGACGCCGTTGATGAGCGTGACGGGCGAATAGCCGTCGAGATCCTCGCTGACGTTCCCTTTCAGCCCGAGGTACCCGTTCGAGATGGTGAAGACGCTGTTGTGCTGGCCGAGGGCGTGCGCGTCGTGACGCGTGTTGGAGATCGACCACGTATCCGAATTCGACATGTGTCACCCGCGCCTGCTAGCCGGCGCTGCGCGATTCGTCGGCCAGCAGCAGGTTGCGCGCCAGGATCAGCTCCGGCAGACCGCCGCGCACGACCTCCGCCGCCGCGCGATAATCCTGCCCTGTCGTGTCGCGATTGGGAAGGGCCACGGCGCAGCCGATCCCCGCGGCCCGCAGCGAAACCACGCCCGGCTCGGTGTCTTCGAGACCGACCACGTGCCCGTATTGCTCGCGCGGAATCGACATCTGAAACAGCGCGATGCTGTAAAGATCGGGATGCGGCTTCAGCCGCGCCTCGTGCGCGTCCGAGGCATTCACGAATCCGTCGAACACGCGGCGATAGTCGCTCAGCCCGGCCGCGATGCGCTCGCGCCGCGCCGCGGAAATCGGCCACGAGAGGGAGCGCTGCGCGATGACGCGCACGACTTCCTTCATCACGGCGTGGGCTTCATAGGCGATCGACGCCGTCACCAGCGCCAGCCGCGCCGGCGAGCGCTCGAACGTCCGGCCGAGCGACGCCAGCCGCGCGCGGGAGCGCTCGAGCGGCTCGCCGGCCGACGCGCCGCCCGGGCGAAGCGCCTGGCGCAGCGGCTCGCACAGCAGGCCGGCTTCCTCCCCGAGCCAGCCCTTCACAAGCGGGAGGAAGACGTCGTAGGCCGGCATCGGTTCGATCAGGCCGCCGGCGGGGCCGTCGCCGAAGACCTCGCGCGCCACGGCGTCGCTTTCGCCACGCGCGATGCGCGCGAGCAGCGCGTGATAGCGCATGTAATAGACGTCGAGCGCGGCGGCGGTGCGCGCCCCGGCGTGGTCGAGCCGAAACGCCGGGCCGAAGCGCGCGAGCGGAGATTCGATCGCGCGGGCGACTTCGGTTTCCGAGATTGGCCCGCGCGACACAAGCGCCACGAAATCGGCGTCGTCCAGCAGCGCGTCGAGGCCGCACTGTCGGGCCGTCCGGCGGATTTCGCCGCGGCGCTGCTCATCGCGCATGTTCGACAGCGTCCAGACCAGCGACTCGAAAAACGCCGCGCGGAGCGCTTCCGGCCGCAGGCGATCGCCATAACGCTCCAGCAGGAATTCGGCGTGGCGGAAATTCGAGCTACCGATGACGTGTGGATGATCGCGCTGCTCATCCAGCCCGGCCCATTCCGCCCGGCTGCGCAGCCCGGTGAATCGCCGGACCATGTACTCCAGCGCGTGCAGCGCCAGCGGCTCCGTCGTCGTGCTTGTGCCGTCCATGTCGACGGCGAAGGCGGCAACGTGCGGCAGCGGCGGCGTCGCACGCGGCGCGAGCGGGTACATCGTGTGCGGAGACGCGACGTAGCCGAGGTTGCGCACCTGCGCGAATTCGGTCGCGCCGATCGCCTGCGCCGTTGCGTGCAGGGCCAGCGCGGCCGATCGAGCGTCGTGATAGCCAATTAAAGGAGCGCCGGCGGGGGACATGTCGGCGACGTTAGGCCGCGCGGCCGGCGGCATCAACCCCCCGCGGCGTCGAGCGTGCGCGTGCCCGCTCGCGGGCGCGGGGGAATCGGAGTGCGCGACAGTCGATTTTCGGCTTGACCGGTCGCAGATTTTCCGTCACAATCGCAGAAAGTCGGAATCGCCGTACGCCAACTCTCCTCGACGCCGCTGCGGAGCAATGTGCTTATGCCGTCGACAGGCGCCTGGTCGCGCCGATGCTTCCGAGTTGCCGCCGCGCGCACGGCGTACACGCGACGCGACCCGCGGCGCGCGTTCACGCTGGTCGAACTGCTGGTCGTGATCGCGATCATCGCCATTCTCATGTCGATCCTGCTGCCAAGCCTGTCGCGAGCGCGCGAGCAGGCCAAGCAGACCGTGTGCCTGGCGAATCAGAAAACGCTGGCGCTCGCCTTCGTCCAATACGCCAACGAACATCGCGACGCGATCGTCGGATCCTTCACCGATCGATTCAGTTGGACCGACTGGCCGCAGTTCGCCAACGGCCGTTATCTCACTGAGGCCGAGCTCGCCGCGCAACTCACCAGCGACGCGGAAATTCGCGGGATGCGCAAGGGGCTGCTGTTTCCGTACACGTTCGACCCGGCCGTCGGGCACTGCCCTTCCGATCGGCGCAACGCCCGCCGGCCAGAGCATGGCGCCATCGCGTATCGCACGTACTCGATGCCGAATTGCCTGGGTGGCGATCAGGGCTGGGAGACGATGGTAGGGGGGCGGCGCGTGGCGCGGCGGACGACGCAGCTTCGCCGGCCGGGCGAGAGCTTTGCGTTCATCGAGGAGGCCGACCCGCGGGGCGTGAACATGAATTCGTGGGTGATGTGGCTGAACCGGGAGCAGTGGATCGACCCGTTGACCGTGTGGCATTACAACAAGAGCACGATCGGTTTCGCCGACGGACACGCGATTGTGCATCTGTGGCTGGATTCGCGGACGATCCGCATGAGCCGGGAGCAAGTGTTCAACACGGACGCGCGGGACAACGCGGATTACCAATATCTGAAGGCGCGCTGGGCGATTCAGGATTAGGGATTGGGGATTGGGGATCGGGGATTGGGATCTGAGCCCACCACGCAAGTGGTGGGTGAGATGGTGGGGGCATCCAGGATCGCAAGTCGTCGCCCCGGGCGCGTTTGGCGCGCCCGATGCCCGCGAATCGCAGCACAGGATCATGCGTCGCCGCTCGATTGACCCACCGCTGGCGCGGTGGGCTCGGATCGCGCTGTACGAGCGAGCGCTTTCCTCATTCGACCCACCGCTGGCGTGGTGGGCGCGGATCGCGCTTCGGCGCATTGCTACAGCAGCGCCTTCGGGGCGGCGACTTCCACTTCTGAATTCCAAATTCCCACTTCTGAATTCATCACGGTTTCGCGCCCGGTTTCGCGACGTGCTGGTCGAGCAGGATCGTGTTCCCGTCGGGATCGACGAGCGTGAGGCTTGCGGGACCGGACGTCGATTCGTCCGCCTGTGTGGCCGGCGTGATGCCCTTCGCCTTGAGGGCGCGCTGAATCTCGCGGACGTCGTCGAACGCCGGCAGCGTGCCGCAGTTGCGATCCCAGCCCGGGTTGAACGTCAGGATGTTCTTGTCGAGCATGCCCTGAAACAGGCCGATCGTGCTCGTTTCGTTCTGCATGATCGAGTAGTTCTTGCCATTACCGGCGACCACGCGAAAGCCGAGCTTCTCGTAAAACGCGCGCGACGTTGCCAAGTCTTTCACCGCCAGGCTGACTGAGAAGTTGCCGAGCTCCAATTTCTCTTCTCCCGACTTCTGGCTGGCTGCGATCTTTCCGGATTGCGCCGCAGCGAAGCCGGCGAACACGCATACGAGCAGACACACGATCAATCGCGTCACGGCATGTCTCCCAGAGTGACCCGCTCCGCCTCACCGTCGGGCGCGTGCGCATGATACAACGGATGCGTCCTGGTCGCCGTGCGTCCGCGGATCTGCCGTGAAGCGGGGCAGCGCATCGTTCGCTCCCTGTTCGCAATACCGTGCCGCGAAACGAAAATTCGCCGCCGCGCTACGCCCGCGTTCTCGCGCGCGTGCGCGCGGCCTTGCGCGCCGCGGCCCGCCGCCGGGCCGGGCCCTTTGTCCGCGCGGCGCGCTTTGCGGCCGCGGCCCGCTCGGCCGGCGAGCGCTTGGCGGCCGCCGCCCTCGCCTGGCGCGAGAGCGCTTCGTGCGAAGCCGCCGCCCGCCCCTCGCGCTTCAGCGCGGCCCGCGTGGCGCGGGCGCGTTTCGGCGACGGTGCGCCGTGCGGCCGGCCGTGCCCGGCGTCGTACGCGGCCTGGGCGCTGGCGCGTGTTTTGGCGGACGTCTTTCCCGGCGCGGGCGGCGGCAGGTCCACGCCGGCCCGCCGCGCCTGCGACAGCCCGATCGCGATCGCCTGCCGGGCCGAGCGGGCGCCGTGCTCGCCGCGACGGATCTTGTGAATTTCGGCGCGGACGAACTCGCCCGCCTGGACGGAAGGGGACTTTCCGGCGGCCTTGTCCCGGCGCGCAGCTGCGATGGTCTTTCGATCGGGCATGTGCGGGTCTCCATCAGTGGCGCTTGAAGTACTGAATGTCGCGCTCGTGCTTTCGCGCGGCTTCGAGCGAGCGAAATGTTCCCAGATTCCGCCGCCGGCCGGACTTCGGGTCGGTCGTGCGGGAGTAGAGGCGATACTCGCCGGAGCGGAGTTTGCGGATCATGGGGCGCTCCTGTCGGGCCGCACGAAACGTCGCAGCGGGCTCGCTGGATCATCCGCGGCAGAATCGAAAGCGCGATGAAGAGGCGGTGAGCGCGTTCTCATCCGGCCGGTTCGCGGCTCGCCCCGCTCTGCCGCGAGGCGCAGCGCCAAGGCGCGCCCGCGGCGACCGGTTGACAACTGTATACCATATGGTATACTGTACCGCATGGTATTAGAACAGCCCCTCGACCGCGTGTTTCGCGCGCTGGCCCACCCGGCCCGTCGGGCCATGCTCCGGCGGCTCGCCGCGGGCGAACGCAATCTGTCCGAGCTGGCCGCCCCACTGCGCATGACCTTTCCCGCCGCGAGCAAGCACGTTCGCGTGCTCGAGGCGGCCCGGCTGGTGCGGCGCGACGTGCGCGGGCGCGATCACGTCTGCCGCCTGGTGGTCGCGCCGCTCGACCGCGTCGCCCGCTGGGCGGACGAATGCCGCGCCATATGGGAAAGCAACTTCGCGCGGCTCGACGCGCTGCTGGAAGAACTGAAGGGCGACGCCCCCGCCGGCGCGGAGACGTCGCCCGCGCCGCGCCGAACGGCCGCGCGCCGCGCTGCCGGGCGGCATCGCCACGCGGGCCGGCGTTAGCGGCGCCGACGAGGCGCCCTTTTTGGGAGTCACCGCATGAGTCGCGAAATGGAAGCGCAAGCCGTGCGTCGCGTGCGGCGATGGTGGCGGAGCCTATGGGCCGTTGTCGCGGGCCTATTCGCGATTGTCCTACTTTCGCTGATTACGGACCTGCTCATGCAGCGCGCCGGAGCGTTCGCACCCGGCGACGCCGCGGCGGGGCCGTGGGTCGCCGCGCTGGCGTATCGCGGCATCTATGCGGCCGCCGGGGCGCGCCTGACGGCCCGGCTCGCGCCGGCGCCGCCGATGCTGCATGTGTGCGTGTTGCTGGCGATCGGCGTCGGATTGGGGCTGGTCGGGGCGATCGCGTTCTGGAACGAGGGGGCGGAGCTTGGCCCCCGCTGGTACATGGTCGGTGTCATTCCGGTCAGCGCGATCGGCACGCTCGCCGGAGGAATCGGGCTTCGCGCCGCCGCGCGCGACCCGCGGCGGACCGAAGTGTTTCCATCACCCGGAAAGGAAAGCCATGCTCGAAGGACTGAAGGTCACGACGCCGTCTGACACGGAGATTCTCATCACGCGGCAGCTCAACGCCGGCCGGCGGCTCGTCTGGGACGCCATGACCCGGCCGGACCTGATCCGGCGATGGCTGTTTCTTCCGCCGGGCTACAGCATGGCCGCGTGCGAGGAGGATGTTCGCCCGGGCGGGACGTACCGTTGGGCGTGGAACGGCCCGGACGGCAAGCTGACGATGAGCATGAGCGGCGCGTATCGAGAAGTCGTGCCGTACGAGCGGAGCGTGCGGACCGAGCGGTTCGACATCGCCGGCGCGCCCGCGGGAAGCGAGCAGATTGTGACGCTGACGCTGAGCGAGCAGGGCGGCGTTACGAACATGAGCATCCGCGTAACGCACTCGTCGAAGGCGAACCGGGACGCCGCGCTCGCGTCAGGAATGGAGCAGGGGATGAGCGCGGGTTACGCCAATCTCGACGCGTTGCTGGCGGCCGGTTTCTGATTGCTTCGCGTTTGCTTTCGACGGAGGCGCCAATGAACTGGAACAAGTGGGTACGGCAGACGCACCGCTGGCTGTCCATTGCCTTCACGTTGACCGTCGTCGCCAACATCGCCGGTTTCGCCGTGGGGCAGGGGCAGCAACCTCCCGCCTGGGTGGTTTACTCGCCGCTGCTCCCGCTCTTCCTGCTTCTGCTCACGGGGCTGTACTTGTTCGTACTGCCATACGCGGCGAAGTGGGGCGGCGGGCGACGGAGCGATTGAACGCGGAACGGCGGCGCAGCGGCGCCGCCGTCCGCGTGTTGACGGTCTGTCGGGCCGCTACGGATTGTCCCCGCCGCCGGCGCCGCTGAGCGATTGCAGGAATCCGCCGATCGCCGCGATGTCGATCCTGCGCACGCCCGGCCGCGACGCGAAGCGCGCTCGGTCGAAGCGCGGGTCGTCGCTCGAAACATCCACCCGCTCGAAGCGCATCGACCCGCCGACGTCGCCGAAGTGCTGTAGCTCCGCCCACTGCACGCCCGTCGATTCGCTGTACGCGATGCGAAGGACCGGGGCGGGTTGTCCGGCCGCCGGCGGCGGTTGATCCGGAAGGATCAGGCGATGAGCCGTAAGCAGGTATTCGCCCGCGGCGATCTGTTCGACCGTCACCTCTTCGGCCGCGTCCTCGAGCGCCGTGGCGAGATCCTGAAAATCCTGGCTCGAAGCGCGGCCTTCGATCAGCCGGTCGACCAGTGCGTCGAGTTGGGGCGTGCCGGCATGATTCTCCGCGTCGCCGTCCTCGCTGGCCGCGCCGGTGGAGATTGTCGCGCGGAAGTGCGCGCCGCCGTGCTGCGCATCCGGGGCGTTGTCTCCGCTGCTCGCGCCGGCGGAGATTCCCAGATGCAGCGTGCCGTGGCCGGCGCCGGGCGCGGCCGCGTCCGGCGGAGTCGCGTCGTCGTCGTCGGCGTGCGCCATGTCGTTGGGCATGTCGAGCAGCAAGCCCTCGCCGCCCAGCGCGCCGAGGAAGCGCAGGAACGCGCCGGCCTCGGCCTCCTCTTCCGGCAGGCCGGCAAAGCGGACGAATATCCAATTGTTCTGCGGGGCGAGGTTGACGGTCGCCGCCAGGTCGAGCCCCGCCGACTCGCCGCCGTCGAGGCCCGCGACCGCGGCGTCGATGTACAGCCCTTCGGTCTCGTCGGCCTGATCGTCGCTGGTCGTGTATGCGACGATTTCGCCGCCGACGCGCACGCCTTCGCTCTGAATGTCGCTCAGCGTGATGCGGAATCCGTTGGTCATCGCCTGGCGGAGACCGGCGAAGATCGTGCGCGCTTCGACCGTCGAGCGCCGCGACGGCGTCGACAGCACCACGGCGATCACGACAAGCGCGGCGACAGCCGAAACGGCGCCGGTCCAGGTCAGGAATCTGTGTTTTCGCATGAAATCTGCTCCCGTACGCCGACGTGTCAGCCGCAGCCCGGCGGCGCCGTCGCGCTCGGCGGTAGGCGGGCGCCAGGCGGCTTGTTGCTCCGCCGTGGGCGCCGCCGGCAGCGCGATGCGCGGCGCGGCCTTTCGCAGGTTGTCGTCGAACACGCCGTCGTCGTATTGGTTCGTGGGTTGCATGAATCGATCCTCGGCATTGCGAATCGAGCCCGCGTGTCCGTTCGTAGCGGCCCGCGCCCTCGCGCGGCCGGCGCGACGCCCGAACCGAGCCCGCGTGTCCTCACGCGGGTTTCTTCACTAACAGTCTTCGCGCGGGTTTCTTTACTACCGGACCGCACGCCGACTACCAGACTTCGCGCGGGTCACTTCGCCACCAAGAGAGACCCGCCTGAGGACGGGCGGGCTCGGAAAAACCCGCCTGAGGACAGGCGGGCTCGGAACGCCCTCGGCTGCATTCCGCAACGTCAGCGCGCCCGCCTCACGTCTCCAGCGCCACTAGCCGTTCGCGCAGTGCGAGCCGTGCTCGATACAGGCGCCCTTCCACCGCGCGTTCGCTCGCGCCGGACTGTTCCGCCAGCGCTCGCAGCGATTGCCCGACGAAGTAGTGCCCGACCAGCAGCTCCTGCTCCGGACCGGACAGCTCCGTCAGCGCCAGCAGCAACTGGTCGCGGACTTCGCGCCGCTCCAGCCATTCGGCCGGCAGCGGCTCGCGCGACATCCGCTCGCCCAGCTCCCGCGCCACGGCCGGCTCGACCAGCGCCGCCGCGGGCCGCCGCCGCGCCAGTCGCCAGTGCAGCGCCACGAGATTCCGGGCCGCGGCCCAGAGCCACGCGGCGGCCTGCTCCGGCGGCTGCGGCGGCCGCCCGATCCGCGCCTGAAGCCACAACTGCTGCATCAGGTCGTCGGCCAGGTGCGCATCTCCGCAGCGCACGACGAAGAAGCGATAAAGCCCGCGGCCGTGGACGTCGAACAGCGCGTCTACGCAAGCATGGGCCGCATTCCGATCCGTCGCGATGCCTGCGGCGCCTGCGCCGTCCGGCGCATCCGGGCCGATCGGCGCGCCGTCGGCGCGCCCGATGCGCGTCGGCAGTTCGTCGCCGGATTGCCCGACCGCGGCCGTCGCCGCGGGAATCCACCGTGAGCCGGTCAAAGCGAGCTCCGCTTGAGGGGCCGATTGCGCCCGTCTGACATGATAAATGCGCGCCGGCGGCGAAACCCACGGCGAATTGGCGTTTGCGAGGAGGTCGGCCGCTCTGGCCGACTTTCGACCGGCGAGAGCGGCCGCGCCACTCTCCATTTTCCCTATGCCCCGATCGCCGCGGGCCGTGCATCCCGCGCGCGCCGCGCCGATATGATTCGGGTACGGGGCGTTGCAGAGCACACCCCGCCGCGCGGCGCGTGCGCCGCGCCAGAACCGACATATCCGGGGCACGGGCTGCGGAAGCGCGTCGCCACCTGGTTGCGGCCGGCAGCATGCCGTGTCGCGATGGCGACTCTCGTCCGCGGGCCGTAGCGACCTGTGGGAAGGAGATGCCGTATGTCCGGCACAATCGCGGTGGGTCGTCGGCACGACGCCGGCGCTGCAAGGGGCTGGGGGCGAATCGGGGCGATCGGATCGGCCGCGCTGCTTGGCGCGGCGCTCGCGCTGAGCAGCGGCGGATGCCCAACGGCGCCGACCGACAACGGGAACACCAACGCAAACGACAACACGGGAGGCGGCGCCAACGCGCGGGTGAAAGCCGGGACGATGGTCGTGCTCGGCTACAACGACCTCGGCATGCACTGCATGAACGAGGATTTCTCGGAGCTGATGATCCTGCCGCCGTTCAACACGCTGCATGCGCAGGTGATTCAGCGCGGCGAAGAGCCGCGGCTCGTCACGGGCAACGTCACCGTGCGCTACTCGATCGAGAACAACACCACATCGGCCGACAAGACGAATTTCTGGACGTACGCGCCGGCGCTGCTCGGCGTCACGCTGGAGCCCAACGTCGGGCTGGCCGGAAATTCGCTCTCCGGCGTCATGAAGAGCACGGGCGACAACGACTGGTCGGCGATCGGCATTCCCGTCACGCCGCTCGACGACGACGGCAAGCTGAACGCCTACAACCTCGCCAGCGTCGTCGTGTCCGATTCGCGCGGCACGCAGGCCGAGACGCTCGCGGTCGTGCCGGTGTCGTGGGAGATCCGCTGCGACCTGTGCCACAACACGCCCGGCATCAGTCCCGCGACGGACATCCTGCGCAAGCACGACACGCTGCACGGAACCAGCCTCGAAAGCGCCAAGCCGGTGATGTGCGCGAGCTGTCACGCCGACGTCGCGCTCGGGGCCGCCGGCGATCCGGCCCGTCACAATCTCTCGCGCGCGATGCATGGGGCGCATGCCTCCCGCATGAACGCAGTTGACGTCGAGCTGCGCTGCTACGCCTGCCACCCCGGTCAGGACACGCGCTGCCTGCGCGACGTTCACTATGAGCGCGGCATGATCTGCACGGATTGCCACGACTCGATGACGGCGGTGGCCGACGCGGCGCGGCGGCCGTGGATCGACGAGCCGCAGTGCTCGTCGTGCCATCAGCGTGCGGGCTTCGATTTCGAGCAGCCGGGCACGCTCTATCGCAACTCGAAGGGACACGGCAACGTGCATTGCGCCGCATGTCACGGCAGCCCGCACGCGATCACCCCAACGGTCGTCGCGGCCGACAACATCCAGGCGATCGGGCTCCAAGGCCACGCCGGCACGATCGACACCTGCACGGTCTGCCACATCAAGCGGCCGGACGAGGGATTTTTCCATCGCGCGGGAGGGGAGGGGGAAGGCGGGGAGTAATTGCGCCGCCGGAAGCCCACCGGCGGGTCAATCAAAATACTGCGCGGCTACGTCGTCTTCTGTGACCCGGCGCCCGGCGCGATCCAACTCGCGCATCAGGGAAAGTGCGTCGTCGCCTTGCAAAAGGGCTGTGGCGCCGTCGCACAACCGGGTCACTTCGTAAACCAACCCGTTCCCGAAGCAGACGATCGAGTAAACGCGACGCCGGCGTTTTCGTCGGACGCTCACGGCTTCTTCCACGCCGGCAGCGGCAAAACCGCTTTCGGCGTCGGCGATACGCCGGGCAGATATTGACCGACCGACGATTTCCCGCATGCGGGACACGTCGGCCACGTCGGCATTTGCGGCGGGCCGCCCGGATTGGCCGTCAGTTTCGGCACAAACTGCTTGCCGCAATCGTTGCAGTAGAACCACGGGTAGACGGCCGCTTCGCCGCACTTCGGGCACTTCAGCGGCGGCGTCGCGGTCGCGTCGGCGGTGACGTCGGCGTCGGTCTTGCACGCCAGGCAGACGCCGTGCGTTTTGTATTGCGTGGCGACGGTCGTGCGCGGGCCGAACCCGAAGATTGCGAAGTATGCCGCGAGGGCGCCCAATCCGACGATCGCGGCGCCGGCGATCAGGTTGCGAGAATTGCTCGACAAGGATGAACTCCAAGCGAATGGCGAAATACGATGCGCAACGAGACCGGCCGGAGGCCGATGCTCCCCGCAATGCGACCGGCCGGAGGCCGATGCTCCCCGCAATGCGACCGGCCGGAGGCCGATGCGCCCCTTGCGATGCGACCGGCCGGAGGCCGATGCTCCCCTTGCGATGCGACCGGCCGGAGGCCGATGCTCCCCCTTCGTGGCTCCGTGGCTCCGTGCCTCCGTGCCTTCCCCCTCAATCCCGATCGGCCTGCGCATTCGGCAGCTTCCGCCACACGCCATTGATCGTTCGCCACGCGCAGTCGAGCCGCTCGGGGTAGGCGTATGGGTACACGTGGTCGTTCGGCGCGGTGCGCTTCGCCCCCGAAGCGCCGGCCCGCGCGCGCACCCAGTACGGCTCCATGCCGTCATATCCGACCACGCGCTCCGTGTACGAGCCTTCCTGATATTGATCGTCATAGTCGCGAATCGAGTATTCGCCGGGCAGCCACGTAAAGCTGCGCGAAGTGTCCACCGTCTTGCCCAGCAGTTCGGCCTGCGTGCGCGGCACAAACGGCTTGATGGCCGACACGTGCCCGTCGCGATACAGCGTGTTCGCCGCCGCGGTCGAGCCATGCCGCCAGCCGACCATCGTCGCGCGCGCGTGCGGCCACGACTCCGGCGGCGGGGCCGAACCCAGCACGCGCGGCGCCATCAGCCACGCCGCGTTGAGCGATCCGAACCACGACCACCAGCCGTCGATCGCGTAGACCTGCCGGGCCGTGTCCTTGAAGCGATCCTGCGGGAAGTTGAACGACATGTGCATGTTGAGCGCATAGCTGCCGCGCACGCCCGGCTGCGGCTGCTCGCCGCGATTGAATTCGCGCACAAAGCGGAAATTCCAACCGGGGGCCGGTCCACCGCGCCGCGCCGCGACCGGGTCCGGCCGGGCGTCGCGCGGGCAGACGCCCGCCTCGACGTCGCCCAGATAGTCAAGGTCATACAGCACGTCGATCCACGTCAGCATGAAGTACGGCCGCGTCGTGCTCGCGTCGCCGTCGTCGTGCGAAGGCGCAAACTCGTTGTTCTCGGTCTGGCAGTTCGCGACGGCCTGCCCCAGGCTCTTGAGGTTGGCGCCGCACTTGACGGTCTTGGCCTGCTCGCGCGCGGCCGACAGGCTGGGCAGGAGGATCGAAATGAGCAGGGCGATGATCGCCACGACGACCAGCAATTCGATCAGTGTGAACGCTGGTTTCCTGCCGGCGTGGATCGTCTCGGACGGGTTCATGGTCGGGCCTCCGATGGTCGCTGCGAGCGTCGCAGCCGTGGATTCCCTAGCAATCCGCGTGCCACGCCGCAGCGACTGCACCCAACGAAGGGGCTGATTTTCATATCGTATCGGCTCGCCCAGCCGCACGCAAAGCCGCGAACTCGCGCCGCCGCGTCGCACAAGCCCCCGCAGGTTGCTAGAATGGTCGAAAATCGGGGATCCGCCAGTGCGAATAACCGCAATCATCCTGCTGGGTCTGCTCGCCGTGCCCGTGCGCGCGGAGCGGCCGATTGAGGCCGGCGACCTCATCCTGGCGCATCAGCGAAACGTCCCGCAGGTGACGATGTCGCAGCTTCGGCCGCAGCCGCCGGACGGGATTTGCCAACCACTGCCGCTATGGCCGAGTGTCACGCTGCCGCGCACGCCCCGATTCGATAATGCGGGCGGCGCATTTCGCGCGACGAATAACAACCTGCTGGTGCTGAGCATCGGCAGTCCAGTCTCGAACCCGGTTCGAGACGGCGAGGGCGGGGTCATCTATCTGCTGTCGACGAACGGCACAAACGTGAACGAAGTGCTGTATCGCTTCAACACGCGCTGGGTTTCGCCGCCGGTGCGCGGCATCGAGAACACGCGCGTCACCGGATTGAGCATCAGCCCGACCGGCACGGAAATGGCCTGCGTGGGTTACGACACCGGTTCGCTCTACATGATGCAGTACACGCCCGGTCCCACGCCGGGAACCGGGCACGGCGCACACGTTCAGTTCGTCGAGGCCTTCGGGGGCGTCGCGCCGACGCTGTCGCAGGTCGGCTCGGTCTGGTCGAATCCAAATATGCTGTACGTCTTCATCGGCGGGCCGGCCAGCGCGCCGGGGCTGCCCTACATTCAGCCGCTCTATCGGGACAGCATCAACTTCGCGGTTCAGGATCCGGTCGCGCTGCCGATCGACCCGCCGCCGGCGGGCGTCCGGTCGACGGCGGTCGAGCATGTGCCGTCGATCTGCCCGTTCATCATCTGCCTGTATTCCGGCGATCTCAACGGGGAGATTCTGAATTACCTGTGGTTTGTCGAGCCGCAGACGTATCGCATCGTGCGCCTGATCACCATGCACGAGTCGATCAACGCCGGAAACGAGCTTTCGATCGGCCCGGATCGAAGGCTGTACATCTCGCACGCCGCGTCGATCGCCGCGCCGTACAGCGGCTATCACGTCGCGCGGCTCACGCTCGACCTGGATCAGGACGGCGATATCGACGAGTCGGACATTCTCAATCTCGCGAACGACAGCGCCGTGCGCTGCTATGACCGCGGGACGGACGTGGGGGTGCGCCACACCGGCGTGCAGGTTCCTTTTCCGCCCGCCGACGCCGTGCTGGGCGCCTGCTGCATTTCCGGCACGGGCTGCGCCGCGCTCACCGCGACCGCCTGCGCCGCGTACGGCGGGACATACCTGGGCGACGGGGCGGGTTGCGTTCCCGGCGCATGCGCGGGTTGCGGCGGCGCGCTGCGCGGCGACTCGAACTGCGACGGCGCGGTCGACAACGGCGACATCGATTGCTTCGTCGCGGCGCTGCTGGAGTCCTCCGGCGCGCAGTGGGCCGCGTGCGTCGCCGCGGTCAATCCCGCCTGCGGCTATGATTTCGCCTGCGCAAACGACGTGAACGGCGACGGCGCGGTCGACAATGGCGACATCGATGCTTTCGTTGCGTGCCTGATCAGTCTGCCCGATCCTGGCGTTGCGTGCCCGTAGGCGCCGGCGAGATGGCCGGCCGCAGCCGCGCTCGACCGCGCGCCTCGCCGGCAGCACCTCCCGCGGTCCGATATCATCCGGTCATGCTTCCCGGAGCCCCACCGAGCGCGAGGCAGACGATCGTTTATGACGGATCGTGCGAATTCTGCCGGCGGCAGATCGCGTGGATCCGCGAGCGCGACCGCGCCGGCGCCTTCGCATTCACGCCGGCCCAGACGCCCGATCTGTTCGAGCAACACCCGCAACTCGCCAGCGAGCAGCTTTCCACCGGGCTGCGGCTGATTGACGCGACCGGCGCGGTCCACGTCGGCGCGGACGCGGTCTATCGCATCGCGCGGCAGATGCCCGGCTGGCGCTGGGTGGCGCTCGGCTATCGCGTGCCGGGCATGCGGATGATCGGACGCGCCGCCTATGCGTTTGTCGCGCGGCGGCGCGAACGGCTCGGCCGGCGAGGCAGTCCGTGCGCCAGGCACGAACGTACGTAGGCGGAAACGTCCGAACCTATCACGCCAGTGAGGGGCCGGGGGGAAGGAACAGGGAACAGGGAATAGGGAACAGGGAACAGGGGACAGGGGACAGGGAACAGGGAACGGGGGACCAGCTTGCTGGCGCTTTCGCCGGAGAGACCGGCCGGAGACCGGCCCCGCGCGTAAGCGTAACTCACGAGCGTGCCCGCCTCGCCCGATATTGCCCGTGACGGATGATGATGCGCTACGGCGGCGGCACGGCGATCACGCGCCGTTCACACGCCAAGCGCGCGTTTCGCGGGTGCTGCCATGAGCGTAGAGCAGGCCACGGATGCGCTTTCCGCGCTGATCGAGTCGGGCTGCTCTCCGCCCGATCGCAACGACCTCGGCCGCCTCGCGCGCATGCACACGTCGTGCCAGACGCTCGCGGCCGCGGAACTCGGCGCGGCAGTCGTCGACGAGCTTCAGGCTCTCGCCCAGTCGCTGGCGTCGCTGCTGGAAAAGCTGATTCTCGACGACGTGGCCGACGCCGACGCGGGCCTGGCGCTCATCCCCGAGCTTGTGAATCAGATTCAGACCACGTTCAGTGGCAAGCATGCCCAGGTGGAGTCGCTGCTCGCGCAGGTGGATGCGGCCATACTCGGCCCCGGCGCTGCGCCGCCGGCGGAAGAATCCGCCATCCGAGCGGCTCGATCCACTCCCCCGCGTCCCGATCCATCGCCCGCGCCGGCGCCGCCCCATGGTCCGCGCCCGGCGGCGACTCCGGCGCCGCCTCGCGCGGACGAGTCGGCGATCGAAGCCTACGTGGCGGAGCCGCTCGCGCTGGACCTCGCCGAATCCGAGCACCTCGCGGGCTTCGTCGAGGAGAGCCGCGAGCACATGGACGCGATCGAGGCCGCGCTGCTCGAAGTCGAGCGCGCCCCGTCCGACGCGGCGCGAATCAACGAGCTGTTTCGCCCGTTTCACACGATCAAGGGCATCGCGGGATTCCTGAATCTGCGCGACATCAACCGGCTCACGCACGAGGTTGAGACGATTCTCGATCTGGCGCGGCGCGGCGAGCGCCCGTTGCGACCGGGCGCGATCGAGCTGATCTTCGCCGCGGTCGATGCCCTCAAGGCGCAGCTCGGCGCGCTGGCGCAATTCCTCGCAAACCCCAGCGGCGACATTTGCCCGCAACCCGACGTCGCCGCGCTCGTCGACGAGCTTCGGCGCGAGGCTGCGGGCGGAGGCTCGCCGGCGTCGGCGTCGGCCGCTCCGCGCAGCGAATCGCCGGAGGAAAACAGCATCGCCGAGACGCCCCGCGCCGACGCAATTGGGACTGCGTTGCCTGCCGCCGTGGCGCCGCCGCACGCGCCGGCCGAGCGGTCGATCCGCGTGGACACGGCCCGTCTCGACAGTCTCGTCGACGCGGTCGGCGAGCTGGTAATCGCGCAGACGATGGTGGGGCAGAGCGGCGTGGTTCAGGGCGACGAGCGGCTGAACCGCAGCGTGATCCACGTCACGAAGATCGTGCGCGACATCCAGGAAACCGCGATGTCGCTGCGCATGGTTCCGATCGGACCGACGTTTCAGAAGCTGCGCCGACTCGTGCGCGACGTCTCCCGCAAGGCCGGCAAGCACGTCGAGTTGCTGCTGAGCGGCGAAGAGACCGAACTCGACAAAAACGTCATACAGCAGGTCTCCGATCCGCTCGTCCACATGGTGCGAAACGCCATCGACCACGGCATCGAGCCGACCGCCGAGCGCGTCGCCGTCGGCAAGCCCGCGACCGGGCGGGTCTGGCTGAGCGCGAGCCATCAGGGCGACGGCATCGTCATCGAAATTCGCGACGACGGCGGCGGGCTGAGCCGCGAGCGCATTCTCGCCAAGGCGCGCCAGCGCGGCTTGATCCGGCGCGACGAGACGCCCGCCGATTCGCAGATTTACGCGCTGGTCATGGAAGCCGGGTTCTCCACCGCCCAGCAGGTCACGGACATCTCCGGCCGCGGCGTCGGCCTCGACGTGGTTCGCCGGAACGTGGAGCAGCTTCGCGGGAAGATCGAGATCGAGACCGAAGCCGGCCGCGGCAGCACGTTTCGGATCCGCCTGCCGCTCACGCTGGCGATCATCGACGGCATGCTCGTGCGCGTGGGCAGCGAACGCATGATCATCCCGACGATTGCGATCGAGCGGTCGCTGCGTCCGTCGGCTGAGGAGATTCACTCCGTGCAGGGCCGTGCGCAGATGGTCCGGGTTCGCGGCGAGCTTTGCCCGCTGGCGCAGCTTGGGCCGATGCTCGGGCTGGGCGGCCCGCTCGATCCGTGCGCCGCGCTGGTCGTGCTCGTGCAGTGCGGCTCGCGCCGTCTCGGGCTGGTCGTGAACGAGCTGATCGGCCAGCAGCAAGTCGTCATCAAGGCGCTTGACGAGAGATTCCGGCGCGTACAGGGCGTCAGCGGCGCGGCAATTCTCGGCGATGGCCGCGTCGGGCTGATTCTCGAACCCGCCGGGCTGCTGAGCCTGTTTGACGGCGGCGGGTCGTGCGGCGCAGGCGCGACATTCGCGCCGCCGGCGGCTGCGGCGACGGCCGGCGCCGCGTTCTGAAAGATCGAAAGACGAGTCTGGAGGATCGCGGATGCAAGGTGTTCTGGACGGCCCGTCGGCCCGCGCCGGCGCGGGCGGGAAGTACCTGACGTTTCGCGTGGCGAACGAGGAATACGGCCTGGCGATTCTCAAGGTCCGCGAGATCATCGGGCTGATGGACGTGACGCCCGTGCCGCACATGCCGCGCCACGTTCGCGGCGTCATCAACCTGCGCGGCAAGGTCGTCCCGGTGATCGACCTGCGCCTGAAGCTGGGAATGCCGCCGGCGGCGCCCACCGCGCAAACGTGCATCGTCGTCGTGGACGTCGGCGCGCCGGTTGGGGTGATCGTCGACGCGGTCTGCGAAGTGCTCGACGTGGCGGATTCGCAGATCGATCCGCCGCCGGCGCTGGGCGCGTCGGTCGACACGAGTTTCGTGCTCGGGCTGGGCAAGGTCCGCGACGGCGTCAAGATCCTGCTCGACATCGATCGGATGCTCGCCGCCGGCCAGTCGGACGCGGATGCGCCCGGCGCCGCCTAACCGTTCGTGCCGGGGGGGGGAGCATCGGCCTCTGGCCGGTGCGGTTGCGTCTGGCCGGTGCGCGTGCAGTTTTCGCACCGGCGGGACGCCGATGCTCCCCATTCATGCGGAAGGACGTATTGGTTATGGGGAGCATCGGCCTCTGGCCGGTGCGAATGCCTCTGGTCGGTGCGGGTGCAGTTTTCGCACCGGCGGGACGCCGATGCTCCCCATTTATGCGGCGGAAGTTTCTCGAGGCGCCACACCCGATACTCGATTGCGTGCTCATGGACATCGTCGTCGACATCGCCGATCTGGCCGTCTCCAGCGATCCAAGCGTGACGCTGATCACGTATTCGCTGGGAAGCTGCATCGGCGTGGCGATCTGGGATTCGGTCGCGCGGGTCGGCGGCCTGCTTCATTACATGCTTCCCGAGTCGGCGCTCTCCCCCGAAAAGGCCCGCCTCAGCCCGGCGATGTTCTGCGACACGGGCGTGCCGAGGCTCTTTCGCGCCGCGTACGAGCTGGGAGCGGTCAAGACGCGCCTGGTCGTGAAAGTCGCCGGCGGCTCGCAGTTGCTCGACGACAACGGCACGTTCCACATCGGCAAGCGGAACTACCTGGCGCTGCGCAAGATCCTCTGGAAAAACGGCGTGCTGATTCAGGCCGAAGACGTGGGCGGAAGCATCAGCCGGACCGTGCGGCTGTCCGTCGCCAGCGGCGCCGCGACGATCAAGTCGCGCAGCCAGGAGAAGCCGTTATGACCGCGCTGACGCTGGATCAGATCGTCGCCCATACCACGACCCTGCCGCGCCTGCCCGCCGCGGCGATGCGGCTGGTCGGCGTGCTCGGCGATCCCGACAGCTCGCTCGACGAAATCGTCGAGAGCATCCGCTTCGATCAGACCATTACGGCCGAGCTGCTGCGCTACTGCAACTCCGCCTATCTGGGCGTGCCGCGCGAGGTGCGCTCGCTCGACGAGGCGATCCGGTTTCTCGGAACCGCCAAGGTGCTGCAGCTCGCGATGGCCGCGCATGCGCAGTCGCTGCTTTCGCGCTCGCAATCCGGCTACGGCCTGCCGCCGGGGGCGCTCTGGAAGCACAGCGTCGGCGTGGCGCTGGCGGCGCAACGGCTCGGCGCGCTGCGCCAGTCGGCCGACCGCGGCGCGCTCTTCACGGCCGGCCTGCTGCACGACGTCGGCAAGATCGTGCTGAACGAGTTCGTCGGCGCCGAATATGCGCGCATCGCGGCGCGTGTCGAAGACGAGCGCATGTCCTTCGAGGAAGCCGAGGCCGCGGTGCTCGGTTTCACCCATGCCGAGGTCGGCGCGCGGCTGGCCGAGTCGTGGGGCCTGCCCGCGCCAATCGTTCGCTGCATCCGCCATCATTACCGCCCGGATGAGCTCGCGCCGCCGGATCTGCTGGTCGATCTGACGCACCTGGCGGATTGCATCTGTTTGATGATGGGCGTGGGCGGCGGCGACGATGGAACCAGCTATCGCGCGCTGCCGCAGGTGATCGCGCGGATCGGCGTGGACGCGCGCGACTTCGAACGGGTCGGCGCCGAGGTCGTGCTCGAGCTGAAAGCCGTGGAATCCCAGTTTGCGCAGAGGTGATCGCGATGCCCGCCAACATTCTCATCGTCGACGACTCGGCCGTCATGCGCGGCATGATCCGGCGGACGCTCGAACGCAGCGGGCTGGACGTGGGCGAAATCCACGAGGCCGCCAACGGCATCGAAGCGCTCGCGGCGATGGCGGGCGGCGCGATTCACGCGGTGCTGCTCGACATCGGCATGCCGCTGATGGACGGGGCGGCGCTGGTGGCTCGCATCCGCGACGATCCGCGGCTGCGCGGCGTGCCCGTGATCATCGCCTCGACCGAGGGCAGCGAGACCCGCATTGGCGAATTGCTGGCCGCGGGGGCGCAGGGGTACGTCCGCAAGCCGTTCCGCCCCGAGCAGATTCGCGACGTGCTGGCGCCGATCGTCGGCCTGCGCGCCGAGCCGCTCGCGGCGCCCGCTTCCGCCGTGGCGGATGACGCGGACTTCTGAATCCGCGCCACCCGCCGCGCGCTCGCAACCACGTAGCAAGATTTCCGCCGCGCCGGGCCGCACGCCTTTGCGAATGTTACGGCTCGTGGAAGGCGATCCGCGTGATCAGCGCATAGGCGCCGCCGCCGGCCGTCGCGGTGGAGTTGTCGATTGTCAGCAGAACCACCGGCCGCTCGCTGACGAGCTGTCCGGCGTAGGCCTGCCGAACGCGGCGAAACGTGGGCGACGAGATGGATTCGTCGACTTTCACGACGCTGTCGGTCGTGGCGCTGAGTTCCATCGAAATGTCGACGCCCAGCACGGCCGAGTCGGCGTCAAACGTGCCGCGCAGGTCGAACGAAACGCCGGTCTTTTCGCGCGAAATCGCCGTCGTGGTAGTGCGGCCTTCCGCGCTGCTGTTGCGGGCCGTCACGTAGGGCACGTCGGACGTGACGTCGAGCGACGCGCGCTGCGCCAGGTTCACGACCTGGTCCAGCCGGTACAGCGTACGCGTTGTGCCGATGGCCTTCAGCGTCTTCTGCAGCTCGGCCGGAGTTTTCGCCGCGGCAGCCAGCGCCGCCGAATCCAGCTCGACGATACGGTCCGCCGGAACCGCGACCTCGAAAACCGTCGCCTCGAACCGAACCGGGCCGAACGGCGGCGCCGGCCGAGCCTCCGTTACGGGCGGTTCGCCGCGCGCCACGCGCGGCTGACGCGCGCCCGGACGGCCGGGTTGCTCTGGCGCGCCGGCGGCCGGACGCTGCGGCGCCGCGCGGTCCGCCGAGGCGGGTTCCTGCGCGGGGCGGTCCGCGGTCGGCTGCTCGGGCGCGGGGCGTCCGCGCGGCGGCTCCTGCGCCGCCAGGATCGGCGAGAGTGCGACGGCCAGCATTGCGGCGAAGGCGGCGAGGGAGAGTCTGCGCAGCGAAACGGCAGGCATCGGCAATCTCCTGTTGTCGGCGAAGCGCGGCGCGCCGACCCCCGGCGCGACCGCGTTCGGCCGCTGTGTATACCGCCGCGGCGGGCCGGGGGTTGCGACGCGACAGATTGCCACAAGCCGCCGCGCGCGAGTCGCCGCCGGCGCTTCGATCCGCTACGATTCCGGCGTGTCATTTACTTGCCGATTCCGCCGGGGTCTTTCGCGCGTCGCGGCTGTCGCGGCGCTGGCGGCCGCGCTGATATGCGCCGCTTCCGGTTGCCGGCGCAGCGACGAGAAGGGCGGCGGAAAGGCGTCGAAGGATGATTCGCCGCTGGCACGGATCGACCTGCCCGCCAGCAAGCCCGAATACGAATTTGCCGAGGGGTTGCGCGACGAATACCCCGAGATCGCCGGCTTCGTGCAGCAGTTCATCGAGACGTGCCTGGCCGGAGATTACGCCGAATATCGCCGGCTGGTCAGCCGCCTGCACGACCCGGAGAGCCGCGAGCGCTTCGCGAAGATTTTTCATGCGCTCAAGTCGCTGCGGATCGAAGTCATCGAAGAAGTGGACATCCCGCACATCGCGCCGCCTTGCTACGCGGTCGTCTCGCGAGTCGAATTTCATCCGAATCAGAAGGTCGCGCTGCGGCGCGGCGAGAATCGCCGAATCGCCATGCTCGTCTTCCGCGAGGACGACGAGTGGCGCATGATCCCCGCGCCCGGCGAGTTTCAGCCCGGCGAGGAGCAGCCCGACGCGCCGCCGCCCGAACCGCCCGCGCCCGAGGTCGAGTATCCCTGGGACAATGACGTCGACTACTGATCGCCACCGTCGTCCGCCCAGCGCTCGCCGCGCCGCTGGCGCGCCTCCGGCGGCTGTAATCGCCTGGGCGCTCGCCCTGGCGGCGTGCGCGCCGGCCGCGCAGCCGCCGGTCCCCGCGACCGCTCCGGCGAGCGAGCCTGCGTCCGCCCCGGCGGCGCAAGCGGCCGCGGAACTCCCTGAGGCGGTCCTCGCCGAGCTTGCACAGATCGACGACTTCGCGTTCAACTTCGACCAGGACGGGTTCTACGCACTTCTTCGATTCGCCAAGACGAGCGCGTTCGCGCCGGGCGCGATGCAGCCACCGCTGGAAGTGCGCGACTGGGACGACCTGCTGGCCCGGCCGCGAGATTTTCGCGGCCGGCCCATCGCGATCGAAGGCACGATCGGTCGCAACAAAGCGCCGTACGTGATCGAGCGCGTTCGCGAGCTGGGCCTGATCGGACAACTGGAGATTCAGGCCGCCGGGCAACCGATTTCCTGCACCATCGTGACGACCGAAGACGCGAGCGACTTGCCGGTAGGGGGGCAGATTCGCATCGTCGGCTACTTCGTGATGATCCGGCAGTACAACACGCCGAGCGGACGAACGGCGCAGAGCGCGCTTCTGATCGCGAAGGGCCCGACGAGCCTGAGCCGCGACATTCCCGCCGCGACCGATTCAACGGCGAGTCTCGATTGGCGCTGGTTGCTCGCCGTCGCGGCGGCGGCCGCTCTCATCTGGTGGATGATCGTGCGATCGGCCGCGCGCCACGGCCGGCGTGACATTCGCACGCTGCGCGCCACGCGCGCCGCTCCGCTCGATCTGTCCGGAGATCTGGCCGACTGGGTCGGCCGCCAGCCGCCGCCGCCGGACGCCTCGGAGATCGAGGCGGGCGACCGCGACGGCGCGGATCGGCCCAACCGGGCCGCGCCGGATCGGCCCGATGATCGTTGACGTTCACTGCCACTACACGTTTTCGCGATTGCGTCGGCAGGCGACGCCGCGGTTCTCGTTCGAGCCGCCGTCGCTGCGAGAGCCAGGTTCCGCCGCGCCGCATCCGGACGAATTCGACTCGGCCATCTCGCCGCGCGCCGAGAAGCGCCTCGCCTGGCGCATCTTGCGGCGGATGCTGGGCGTGCCGGGCGCTCTGACGGCCGGACCGCGGCTCGACGCGGCGCTGGAGCGCGTCTACGAGCAGCATCTATTGGCGCCCGGGCCGATCGATCGCTACGTGCTGCTCGCGTTCGACGCATACCACGACAACGACGGAAGCCGCCCGCCGCTGCCGATGACTCGCCGGCAGCGCGGCAGCGACATTTATTCGAGCAACTCGCTGGTCGCGGCCGCCTGTCGCGCTCGACCCGAGCGCTACTTATTCGGGGCCAGCGTGCATCCCTATCGGGAGAACGCCGTCGCATGCGTCGACGAGGTGGCCGCGGCCGGCGCGTGCCTGCTGAAGTGGCTGCCATTGCATCAGAACATCGATGTGCGCGACGCGCGTTCGCGGGCCGTGCTGCGGCGCTGCGCGGCGTTGCGATTGCCGCTGCTCGTTCATTACAGCGAGGAATTCACGCTCGCGACGCAACATCCCGAGCACCGCCCGCTCGCGCCGCTGCTCGAAGTCTTGCGCGACCTGCGCCGCGAGGGCCAGATGCCGACGACGATCGTCGCGCATGCAGCGACGCCGGTCTGGCCGCTGGGCGAGCGGCGCTCGCACCGGTTGCTGCTGAAGGCGCTGCGCGGCGAGTTCGCCGACGCCCCGTTATACGCGGACATTTCGGCGCTGGCGACGCTCGGCAAGCTGGGCTTCCTGCGCCGCCTCGCCGCGGCACAGGACGTGCATCACAAGCTGCTGTTCGGCTCCGATTTCCCCGTGCCGCCTATCTTTGGCCCGCTGCGGCGGCGCTTCGGACGCTTTGCGGCGCAGATTCGGAACGAAACATCGTGGCCGCAGCGAATGGCGCGGGCGTTCTCCCTGCTGGGGTTCAACGCGATCGTATTCCATCGCGCCGCGGAGATTCTGAGGCGGCCGTAGCGTCGGACCTCTGCGTCCGACGCCGCGTAGCGGCCCGCGCCCTCGCGCGGC
>CAZHIE010000011.1:36712-41140 GCA_964532435.1 uncultured Planctomycetales bacterium | reverse complement strand
TTCGGCAATAGCCACATGATCCGTCGCAAGATCGGCAATGCCCACATGATCCGTCGCAAGATCGGCAATGCCCACATGATCCGTCTCAAGTGACGCAAAACCGGCGAGATGCTTGGAGTCGGCGTTTCTCGCCCGCCGAATCTGTCACGCGGCCCGTGGCACGCTGGCTCGGCCCGCCCGCGCGCGGGATACTTCGCACCGCGGCAGGTTTCGAGCCTCCATGACGGCGGTCGCGCGATGATGTACCTGAAACCCGCGGCGCTCGACGCGCTTCGCCGCCATGCCGAAGCCGCGTATCCGGATGAGTGCTGCGGCGTGCTGCTGGGGCGCGCGACCGGCGCCGTGCGCGAAGTCGAAGCCGCCGTTGCCGCGCCGAACGCGCTGCCGGACGCGACGCGACGCGAGGGATTCGTCATCTCCGCCGACACGGTTCTGGCAGCGGAGCGGCTTGCCCGGCGATGCGGCCTGGCGATCGTCGGGTTCTACCACTCGCATCCGGAATCTGCCCCGATTCCCTCGCCGCGCGACCGGGCCGGCGGGTGGGCGGGATATTCCGCGCTGATCGTCAGCGTCGCGGACGGGCGGTGTCGTGCGCTGCGATCGTGGCGGCTCGGGGCGGACGGGGCGGAGTTCGCGCCGGAAGCGCTGGTTGTGAAAGCGGACGGCTCATCGTGCGACGGCGCGAAACCGTCGGGCGCGTATTCGCTGCTTGATTAATGCCGGGCTGCTCCAGAAGATCAGGCGTACGGGCGCGGTGCGACGGCCCGCGAGGATTCACGCGCGATGAAAACGGCACGACTGGTCCTGGCCGACGGCACGGTCTTTGCGGGCGTCGCCTTCGGGGCCGAGGCTCGCCGCGGCGGCGAGGTGGTATTCAACACCGCGCACACCGGCTATCAGGAAGTCGTGACCGATCCTTCGTACCGCGGCCAGATCGTCTGCATGACCTGCCCGCTGCAGGGCAACTACGGCATCAACGAGGACGACGCCGAGAGCGAGCGGCCGCACGTCGAGGGCTTTGTCGTGCGGGAGATTTCGGCGACGGCGTCGAATTTTCGAGCGCGGCGAACGCTGGACGAGATGCTGGCCAGCGCCGGCATTCCGGGCATCAGCGGCGTGAACACGCGGGCGCTGACGCTGCAATTGCGAACGCGCGGCGCGATCAACGGCGTGCTCAGCACGCGCGACGAATCCGAGGCCGAACTGCTGGCCGCCGCCCGAGCTCTGCCCGACATGACGGGGCGGGATCTGGCCCGCGACGTGGCGTGCGGGCGGCCGTTCGAGTGGGAGAGCGGATTCGACGCGACGCTCGCGCCGTTTGCGCGGCGGCGCGCGATCGATCGGCACGTCGTCGCGATCGACTGCGGCATGAAGCGGAACATCCTGCGAAATCTGGTGGACATCGGCTGCCGCGTGACGGTTGTGCCGGCCATGACGCCGGCGGCGGAGATTCTGGCGCGCCGGCCCGACGGCGTGTTTGTCAGCAACGGGCCGGGCGATCCGGCCGCGGTCGAATATGCACACGCGGCGCTGCGCGGGTTGGCGGGGCGTGTGCCGATTTTCGGCATCTGTCTGGGGCATCAGCTCTTGGCGCTGGCGCTGGGCGCGAAGACGTACAAGCTGCGCTTCGGACATCACGGATACAACCATCCGGTGAAGAACCTGCTGACCGGGCGGGTCGAGATCACGTCGCAGAATCACGGCTTCGCGGTGGATGAGGCGACGCTCGCGACCGCCGGGCTGGAGCCGACGCACCGGAACCTGTATGACGGCACGAACGAGGGTTTTCGGCACACGAGCGAGCCGATTTTCGCCGTGCAGTATCATCCCGAAGCGGCGCCGGGGCCGCACGACGCCGCGTATCTGTTCGACTGTTTTCGGGCGGAGATGGAGACCGGCCGGGCGCCGACGGCCGAGCAGATGGCCGCGGCGCAGCGCGACGCGGCGGGGCGCGTGCGCGCGGCGGTTTGAAGCGGCGAGAGGCATGGACGCCGGTGAGCGCAACCGCACACGTCGTGTTCGCCGGCGGGGGGACTGGCGGCCACCTGTTTCCCGGCATCGCGGTGGCACATGCCGTTCGGCGGCTCATTCCGAGTTCGGCCATCACGTTCTTCACGACCGATCGGCCTCTCGATCGACAACTTCTCGCGCCGCCGGGATTCGAGCAGATTGCGCAGCGCGTTCGGCCGCTGAGCCTTTCGCCATTGCGCTGGCCGGCGTTCTGGCTCGCGTGGCGGGCCAGCGTGCGCGCGGCGGCGCGGTGGATGCGTGAGTACAAGCCGGTGGCCGTTCTCGGGTTGGGGGGATATGCGGCCGGTCCGCCGGTCGTGGCGGCGGCGGCGCTGGGAATTCGGACGGCAATTCTGAACCCGGACGCGATACCGGGTCGGGCGAATCGATACCTTGCGCGGCGCGTGGACCTGATCGTGACGCAGTGGGAGGTCTCGCGACGCGAGTTTCCGGCGCGTGCGAATTGCCGCGCCTGGGGCTGTCCGATCCGGCGGGAATTCTGCGAGGGCGGCGCGGACGCGGCCGCCGCGCGGCGGAAATTTGGGCTGGACGAGGATCGCCCGACGTTGCTGGTCACAGGCGCGTCGCAGGGGGCGCGCTCCGTCAACGAGACGATGTGGCGCATCTGGCCAGCGCTGCTGCGCGAACAGCCGCGGTGGCAACTGCTGCACCTGACTGGCGCGGCCGACGAGGCGGCGACGCGCGACGCGTATGACGCGGCGGGCGCGGCGGCGCGGGTCGTCGCGTTTACGCACGAGATGCGAACGGCGTTGGCGGCGGCCGACCTGGTCGTCTCGCGCGCCGGCGCGTCGACGCTGGCGGAGCTGACCGCGCTGGGCAAGCCGTCGATTCTGCTTCCGTATCCGTATCACCGCGATCGGCACCAGCACGCCAATGCGCGCGTGCTGGTCGACGCGGGCGCCGCGCTGCTGGTGGAGGACGAGCGCGACGCGGCGCGGAATGAAGCGCCGCTCTGCGCGGCGCTGCGGGAGGCGCTGCGCCCGGAGCGATTGTCGCAGCTCTCTCGTGCGGCCGAAACGCTGGCTCGCCCGACGGCGGCGGATCGCGTGGCGGAGTGGCTCGTCGGGGAATGACGCATCGCGGATAGCGCATGACGAGGCCGCCGACCGCGTCGGAGCGTGTCGTCTTTCGAGATTTGCCGCTTCTACGGCACCATCGCCGCCAGGCGCAGCCCGGCGTCTTCCGCCAGTCCGAACGCCAGATTCATGCACTGCACCGCTTGACCCGCGGCGCCGCGCACGAGATTGTCGATCGTGACGACGACCAGCGCCACGTCGCCGCTGGTCTGCACGTAAACATCGGCGTTGTTCGTCCCGCGCACCGCCAGCACGTTCGGCGGCTCGCCGACCACGCGAACAAACGGGCTGTCCGCATAAAACGACGCGTACGCCGGCGCGACGCGCGCCGCGTCGGCCGACGAGTCGAACACGAGATAGCAGCACGCCAGAATTCCGCGAACGAGCGGCGCCGACTGCGGCACGAAGTGCAGCGGCGGCAACGCTTCGGCGGCCGGGCGCGCGGGCCCGCCGCCGCGCGCCTGTTCGCCAGCGCGCAGCAGCCGTTCCCACGATGCGCGGACTTCCTTTTCGTGCTGATGCGTGAACACCTTGTAGGGCACGAACGTCGCGTTGCGCGTCGGATGGTGCGTGCCGGCCGTCGGCGAGGCGCCGCTGCCCGACGAGCCCGTCTTTGCGTCGACAATGATCCGCTGCGGCCGCAATCCCGCGAAGAGCGCCGGCCCGGTGCCCAGCAGCAGCGACGTCGCGAAGCAGCCGGGGCACGCGACCCGTCGCGCCCCCGCGATCGACGCGCGGAACAACTCGGGCTGCCCATACACCCAGCCGGCGCCGTCGTGTCCGGTGCGAAAATCCTGTGCCAGGTCGAACAGCCGGGCGCGCGGGCAGCGGGCCGCGACCGCGTCGGCGACGGCGGCCGATTCGCCATGCGGCAGCGCGAAGAACACGGCGTCGAGCGCGGGATCGAGCGACTCCGGCCGGCTCTCTTCAAGCACCAGCGTGGTCAGGCCGCGCAGGCCGGGGTGAATCGCGTCCACACGGCGGCCGGGCTCGCGCGACGTAGCCTGGCGAACGTTCACCGACGGGTGCTGGAGCAGCAGGCGCAGCAGCTCGACGCCGCCGTAACCGCTGGCGCCATAGACGGCAACATCGAGCAAATACATCTCCCGCAAAGAAACCTGAATACCGGGCAACAGCGCGCCGGCGCGCGGGCTTCATCGGCTGCGCGCAGCGTCGCGACGCACCGCGCGGCGACGCGCCGCGACGCGCGGTCAGCTTGAAGGCGGCACGTAATTCGGAATGTGCCGGCCGGGGCCGAAGAGGAATTCTTCCATGTACTGCCGGAGCACGGCGTTGGATTCGTCCGACGTGGCGTCGAGCC
>CAZHIE010000011.1:0-36612 GCA_964532435.1 uncultured Planctomycetales bacterium | reverse complement strand
TCTTCCATGTACTGCCGGAGCACGGCGTTGGATTCGTCCGACGTGGCGTCGAGCCGAAACTCGTTGATGACCATCAGCATGTGGCCGCGCCACATCCGCCACGCTTCCAGCGAGATTTCGCGTTGCACGCGCGCCGCCAGCTCCGGCCCGCCGATGAGCGTACACATTTTCAGGGCCTGCGCGCCTTCCGACGTGGCCGGATCGATGGCCGGCAGCTCGTGCCCCAGCTTCGCACAAGTTACTGTCGCGCTCATGGCAAACTCCCTCTCTGGCGGCGAATCCGGATGCGCGCCGGCGGGCGCGCAAGTCCGATCCTGAGCGTAGGACGCATGCGCGGCGGCGTCAAACCGCTTTGCCGACGCACGGTCGCAAGCGCTGAGCCAGCGCCGCCACGTCGGCGGGCGTCGTGCCACAGCAGCCGCCGATGATGCTGGCGCCCAGCGCCGACCAGCCGGCGGCCGCGTCGGCATATTCGGCCGGCGAGGGCGATTCTGCGAAACTCCAGCCCGGCAGCGGGCGGACGTTGCCGACGTGCGCATACGCGGCCAGCGGAAGGCTCGTAAGGTCGCGCAGACGCGGCAGAAGGCGCGTCAGACCGGCCGGCGGGATGCAGTTGAGACCGAGCGCTACGGGATGAAGCGGCAGGAGATCGCGAACCGTGTCGCGCAGCGGGTCTCCGCCCAGCAGCGCGCCGCATTCGTCCAGCATCAGCGAGACGACGAACGGCAGGCCGCGCGTCGCGGCTGTCTCGGCCGCCGTCAGCGCCTCGCGGCGCGTTCCGATGGTCTCGAACCACAGCGCGTCGGCATCCGTCGCGGCGAACCAATCCACGCGCTCGGCATATGCGCCGCGCAGCGCATGATCATCCGGCACTAGCTCCGGACGATAGCAATCTTCGATCGGCCCCAGACTGGCCACGACGAGAGGCGGACGGGCGCCGGCGGCCGCGGCGCGGGCGAGCTGCACGGCGCGATGCGCCAGCGCGCGACCGGCGTCGGCGAGCGCGGACGGATCATTCGCGGCGATGAGTCCGCTCGCATGCAGCGCGCCGGGTGTGAGCCGGAATGAGCAGGTGGTCAGAATCTCCGCGCCGGCCGCGACGTACTCGCGGTGAATGTCCTGCACCGCGTCGGCGTGCGTCCGCAGTGCGGCCACGGACCAGAGCGGCGCGGGCGTCGGCACGCCGCGACGATCGAGCTGCGTGCCCAGCGCGCCGTCGAGAACGCGCGGGAGCGCGAGCCAGTCGGTCCACTCGCGAGGACTCATCGTGGCGGACTCTCCTCGAGACGGGCCCGCGTGCCTTCACGCGGGTCTCCTCCAATCCGAGCCCGCATGTCTTCACGCGGGTTTCTTCGCGGCGCCCTTCTCGCGCTCGCCCGCAACCGCGCCGGAAAACGCGGCCAGCAGCGCCAGCGGGAGAAGCCGGCCGACGAACATCGCCGCCATCGTCAACGTCATGCCGTAGGCGTACAGGTTCGCTTGCGCCGCGCCGCCCGACTGTCGCATGCCGCTGGTGAGATTCTCGCCTGTGATCGTCTCGACCACGCCGCTGTGAAATCCCGTGCCGCCCAGCGCGGCGCAGGCGTCGAGCAGCGCGTCGGCCAGCGTCGGACGCGCCTGAAACGGCGACGCGGTCCGATGCTCGATGACGAGCATCGCGACGGCGACCGCGCCGGCCAGCAGGACCGCGATCAGCAACCCGCCGGCCGCGACCTGAGCGGCAACGCGACGCGGCGCGTCGGCCGGCCCGCGGCGCGGCCGCACTCCCGCCGACGCGGCGCACGCGCCGAGCGCCAGGTAGACGCACAGGAACCCCACGCCCCCGCCGGGGATGGGAAATACTCCGCCGACCAGCGAGACGACCGCCAGCAGCGCCATGGCGCCGTCGCCCACTTCGCCTTCGGTCAGGCGCTCGGTCGGCGCGCCGGAGCAGGCCCCGGCAAGCACCAGGCGCCACGAGCGCGACCAGCGCTGCGCGTCGGGCGCGTCGCGCAGTGGCGCGTGCGCCTCCCCCGCTGGGACCGCCGGCGCGCCGCCGCGCGGCGCTTCGAGCGTCCAGATAAGCGTCGTCATAACGACCAGATAGGCGACATACGCGAGCAGGCAGCGCAGCGCGACGAGCGCGACTCCCGCCGTCCACGTCTTACGGCACGCCAGCCCCCACCACAGCAGCCCCGCGCCGCTGAACAGACCGGCCAGCAGCGCGCCGCGCGGCGCTTCCCGCGCGCCGGACGAGAACGTCGCCCCCAGCATTGCCGCGCCGGCGCGCAGCGCGCCGTCCAAAATCGTCGCCGGCTCGTCCGTGCCCGGCGGCCCGGTCGGGCCGCGCATGCCGCTCAGCGCGAACAACATGCATAGTGACACGAGCGCAGCGCCGGCAAGCAGAAGTCGCGCCGCGCCCGGCTTCCACACGCCGCCGCGCGAGAGAACCGCCAGCGCCGCCGCGACGACGATCAGCGCGCCGGCGACCGCCAGCCCGTCGAGAATGCGCCGACCGCGCGCGCTGTACGCATCCTCATACGAATACGTCAGCAGCCCGCAGCCGCACGTCGCGCTCAGCGAATCGAACGAGACCTGCCAGAAATGCCGCGCCCAGAAGACCTGAATGTCGCGGCGATGGGATGCGTCGGTCGCCGCCGGCCGCGCGAGCAGAACCGCGCCGGCCACGGCGATGATCAGCAGCGCCAGCGGGCACCAAACGAGCGGATGGCGCAGGCCGCTCATCGCGGCGCATCCGCCGGCAGACCGAGCAGCGCCCGCCAGGCGCGCAGCCGCGCGATGGCGCTTTCCGCATCGAGCGCGCCGGGCGCCAGCTCGCGCAGCTCGCGCACCACGAGTTCCTCCGGCGCTTCGAAGAGCCGAAGCTGCCGTTGGCGGCGGCGCTGGGCCGCGGCCAGCACGGGCCGCTGCGACTCGCGCGAGAACGCCCGCTCCAGCTCGCTGAGCACCGCGTTGGCGCGCTCCAGCACGGAGCGCGGCACGCCGGCCAGCTTGGCGACGTGCAGGCCGTAGCTGCGATCGGCCGCGCCCGGCACGATGCGGTGCAGGAAAATCACCTGGTCCTCATACTCGCGCACCGCGACATTGAGGTTGACCACGCCGTCGAGCAGGCCGGCCAGCTCGGTCAGCTCGTGGTAGTGCGTGGCGAAGAGCGTGCGGCAGCCGACCTGCGACGCGAGGTGCTCGGTGATCGCCCACGCCAGCGCCAGGCCGTCGTACGTGCTCGTGCCGCGGCCGATTTCGTCGAGAATCACGAGGCTCTGCGGCGTGGCGTTGTGCAGGATGTTCGCGGTCTCGACCATCTCGACCATGAACGTCGATTGTCCGCGGGCCAGCTCGTCGCTGGCCCCGACGCGCGTGAAGATCCGATCGACCAGCCCGACGCGCATGCGCCGCGCCGGAACCCAGCAGCCACAGTGCGCCAGCAGCGTCAGCAGCGCCACCTGGCGAATGTACGTGCTCTTGCCGGCCATGTTCGGGCCGGTGATCAGCGCCAGCCCCGCGGCGGCGCCGTCGTCGGCCGCGCCGTCTTCGCCGCGCGCGACGCGCGCCGCCAGCCGCGCGTCGTTCGAGACATACTCGGCTTCGAGCAGTTGCTCCACGACCGGATGGCGACCCTCGTCGATTTCCAGCAGCGGCGCGGCGACGATCTGCGGCCGGCAATAGCCCCGCCGCGCGGCCAGCTCCGCCCAGCCGGCCAGGACGTCGACCTCCGCGACGGCGGCCGCCGCCCGCTCCAGCGCGGGCAGGTGCGCCGCGGCGCCGTCGCGCAGCGCGAGAAACAGCTCGTATTCGAGCTCGCCGGCGCGCGACTCGGCCGAGAGCGCCTCGCTCTCATAGTTCTTCAACTCGTCGGTGATGTAGCGCTCGGCGTTCTTGACGGTCTGGCGGCGGACGTAATCGGCCGGCACGCGGTCGCGGTGCGCGTTCGTGACCTCGATGTAGTAGCCGAATATCTTGTTGAACGCGACCTTGAGCGAGGCGATGCCGCTGCGGCGCTGCTCGCGCGACTGGAACTCGGCCAGCCAGAGCTGCCCGTCGCGGTGAAACGCGCGCAGCCGGTCCAGCTCGGGATGATGCCCGTCCGCAAAAATGGCGCCGTCGCGCAACGTGTGCGGCGCGTCCGGCCGCAGCGCGGTGCGGAGCTGCTCCGCGAGCGGGTCGAGCCCTTCGAGCGCGGCGCTCAGCACGGCCGCCTGCGGATGGCCCAGCGGCGCGAGCGCGGCCCGCAGGTGCGCCACGCGGGCCAGTCCGTCGCCCAGGGCGCGCAGGTCGCGCGGCGTGACGCGCTGCACGCCGAGCCGCCCGGCGATGCGGCCGACGTCGCCGACTTCGCGCAGCGCGGCGCGTAGCGCCGCGCGGGCGGGCGGGTCGTCGACGAACGCGCCGACCAGCGCCTGGCGGGCCTCGATCGCGGCGGCGTCGCGCAGCGGATAGCACAGCCACGTCCGCAGCAGCCGCGCCCCCATCGGATTGACGGTCCGATCGACCGCCGCGAGCAGCGATCCGTCGCGGCTGCCGGTGCGCAGCGTGCGCTCCAGCTCCAGCGAGCGCAGCGTCACCGGGTCGAGCACGACGAACTGCTCCAGCGCCAGGCGTCGCGGCGGGCGGATGTGTCGAAGCGCCGTTCGCTGCGTCTGGCGCACATAGGCCAGCAGCGCCCCGGCCGCCTGAAGCGACGCGTCGAGATGATCGAACCCGAACCCTTCGAGCACGAGCGTTTCGTACTGTTCGCGCAGCGTCTGTTCGGCGTGCTGCGGTGCGAATTCCGTGCCTGGGCGGGCCGTCACGGCGCAGCCGATCCGCTCGCGCAGCTCATCCTCGCGCGGGTGGCGCCCGCCGCGCGGCGGTTCGGGCAAGAGCGCCTCGGCCGGCGCCAGGCGCGTCAGCTCGTCGATCAGCCGCGCGGCCGGACAGAGCTGCACGGTGAAGAGTCCGGTCGAGAGTTCGAGCGCGGCGATTCCGCACTCCGGCCCGGTCTCGCAGACCGCGGCGACGAGGTTGCTGCGTGCGCGGTCGAGCAGGGCCTCGTCGGTCAGCGTTCCGGGCGTGACGATCCGCGACAGGCCGCGCTGGATCAGCCCCTTGGCCTTGGCGGGGTCTTCGAGCTGCTCGCTGATCGCGACCTTGTAGCCGGCCGCAACGAGCCGGGCGAGGTATCCATCCAGCGCGTGGTAGGGGATTCCCGCCATCGGCGTGCGCGCGTCGTCGCGGCTGGTGAGCGTGATGCCGAGCACGCGCGAGGCCAGCTCGGCGTCCTCGTAAAACAGCTCGTAGAAATCGCCCATGCGGAAGAGCAGCAGCGCGTCGCCGGCCTGGGCCTTCTGCTCGCGATACTGCCGCATGGCGGGCGTGAGGCGGTCGGCCGCAATGGGCGCGGCGGGGACACGGGGCGGCCCGGCGGTATTCCGGGGCGCGCCGGCGCCCTCTGCCGGGGGCGCGGCCGTGCGTGCGTCGGAGGGTTCGACCGATGTAGTATGCACGGTCGCACTGTAGCCCGCGGCGGGCGCGGGTCAAGGCGACGGCGCCGGGAGCGCGATGCGCCGCGGCACGGATTCAGCGAGGTGCGCAGGGCATGAACGTGTTCGTCACCGGCGGAGCCGGCTACGTCGGCAGCCACTGCGTCAAGCGCCTGATCGAGGGCGGACATCGCGTCACCGTGTTCGACAACCTCAGCGGCGGACATCGGGCGGCCGTTCACGCGAGCGCGGACTTCATCGAGGGCGACCTGAGCGACGCCGCGGGGGTGGCCGCGGCGCTGGGCGGGCAATCGTACGACGCGGTAATGCACTTCGCCGCGTTTCTCAACGTGGGCGAATCGGTCTCGCAGCCGCTGAAGTATTACCGCAACAACGTCGTCGGCACGCTGAACCTGCTCGACGGCATGTACGCGGCAGGAATTCGCGGGCTGGTCTTCAGCAGCACATGCGCCGTCTACGGCATTCCCGACGAGCTGCCCATCACCGAAGACCTACCGAAGAGCCCGATCAACCCGTACGGCGCGACGAAGCTGGCGGTCGAACGCATGCTGGCGGACAGCACGGGCTGGGGCCTCGGTTCGATCGCGCTGCGCTACTTCAACGCGGCCGGCGCGGCGGCCGACGGCTCGCTGGGCGAAGATCATGATCCGGAGCTGCACCTCATTCCGCTCGTGCTGCGCGTGGCGGCGGGAAAATCCGAGAGCATCGGCGTTTTCGGAACCGACTATCCGACGCCGGACGGCTCGTGCGTCCGCGACTACATCCATGTCGAAGACCTGGCCGAGGCGCACCTGCTGGCGGTCGAGGCGTGCCGGCCGGGCGAGGCCGAGGCGTTCAACGTCGGCGTGGGCGTGGGCACGAGCGTGCTGGAGGTGATCGAGGCGGCGCGGCGCATCACGGGCCGGCCGATTCCGCTGAAGCTGGGGGCGCGCCGCCCGGGTGATCCGCCCACGCTCTATGCCGACCCGGGGCGCATCATGCAGCGGCTGAACTGGTCGCCGCGCTATCGCCAGATCGACGAAACGATCGCGACCGCGTGGCGCTGGCACACGAGTCACCCGGATGGATATGCCGAGGAGGAATAGGGATTGGAGATTGCATCAGCCCCAATCCCTAGTCCCTAATCCCCAATCCCTCACCGTCACGGCTTCGGCACGACGAACACCAGCCAGCCGACGATCGCCAGCCAGACGGCATCGAGAAAGTGCCAGTAAATCGCGCAATAGCGCATGCCTTCCCAGCGCTGCGCCGAGTACCACCCGAGCAGCGACCGCACCGTGACGAACGCCAGCGGCGCGAGCCCGCCGATCAGGTGCGCGCCATGCATCGCCACCAGCACGTAAAACGCTTTGACGTCGAGCGCCTGCGTGGCGCGGAAGCGCTCGGCCGCGACGGAGAAATTCACAAGCTGCAACAGCAGAAACAGCATCCCCAGCAGAAACGCGATCACCAGGGCGCGGCGCATCGTCTCATAGCCCGCCCGGCGGACCGCGCGAGTCGCGATCGCCAGGCTCACGCTGCTCCCCAGCAGCACCGCGGTCGGCAGCCACAGCGGAATCGGCAACAGGCGCAGATCGAGCGCGCCGCGAACCCCCGGATGAATCGCCGCGAGCCGATCGAGCAGGATGAACGTCGCGACGAAGCCGATCGCCAGCGAAATGATGAGAAGAATCAGAAACGCCAGCGCCGGGCTCAACCCGCCCAGCCAGCGACCCAGCCGGCCGTCGCCCGGACCGCCGTCGCCGTCGCCCGGCCGCCGCCGGCCGTGCCGCGCCGTCGGTATCAGTGCGGCCGACAGCACGTCACTTCTGCTCGGGCAGGCCGGGAGCGTACTCCTTGGGATCGACCTCGCGCAGGGCGCGAACGTCGGGCTCGTACTCGTGCTTGTCGACGATGGTCAGGCCGATGAACAGCGCGACGAAGACCAGCGCGGTGCAGAGCACGATGGCGTGAAACGGCCGATCGTAGCGCAGGTGCATGAAGTACATGCCGACCAGCGTGCCCTTGATCGTGGCGATCGCCAGGGCGATGTAGATGCTCAGGTTTCCGAGCTTGTAATCGGGGTTGCTGACGGCGACCGTCAACCACGTCAGAACCAGCAGGACGATCAGCACCGCCGCCAGCAGCTTGACCGGCACGACGTGCCCGACGCCCTCGTGGCCGGCGGAAGAGGAATCGTGTTGCGCCATTCGCTACTCTCTCCGCGGCGGGCGAACCGCCGATGCGCGACTCAGTGAATCAGGTACAGCAGCGGGAACAGGAAAATCCAGATCAGGTCGACCAGGTGCCAGTACAGCCCGCCGAGGTCGACGGGCGTGAAATATTCGGCGCTGAATGTGCCCTGCACCGCCTTGACCAGCAACCACGCGATGATGCCCATGCCGACCAGCACGTGCAGCCCGTGCAGGCCCGTCATCGCGAAGTAAATCCCGAAGAAAATCTGCACGTTTTTGGCCTTCACGTGCTCGGCTTCCGCGCGAAGCCGAGCCAGCCCGGCCGGCGCCTTGCCCGCCGCGGCGCCGGTCCAGCGGTCGGGCGGCGGGGCGACGCCGGGCGCGGGCGGAGCGGCCGGGCCCGAGGCGGGCGCGGCGTGGGCCGCGTCGGGCGCTGCGGCCGGGGCGGCGCCGTGCGCGGCGGCCGGCTCGGCGGCGTGTGCGTCGGCGGCGGCGTGGTCCTCGTGCGGCTGGTAGTGGAAGCCCCACAGCAGGCCGTGATCGATCTTGGCCTTGTACTCGACGAACTTCACCACCATGAACCCCGCGCCGCCGAGGAGCGTGAGCGAGAGGCAGATGATGAGCGGGATTCGCATGGAGCGCTGCGCGAAGGTGACGCCGGCCGCCATCGTGAAGCTGCTGAGCAGCAGGACGACGGTGTTGAACGCGCCCCAGTATTTGCTGAGGTGCTCGTGGCCGGCCAGGAAGATTTCGGGGTGGATGGCGCGATAGACCGAGTAGGCGCAGAACAGCCCGCCGAACATGAGCACTTCGGTCGCCAGGAACAGCCACATGCCGAGCTTGCCGGCGTTGAACTGCTGCTCCGACGTGTCGAAGTGATGCGCCAGGTGCGCCGGATGCGCGTGCCCGTGCGCCTCGGCGCCGTGGGCCGTCGTGTGTGCTGCGTCCGCCATCGCGTCGCGTCTCCTTCCGTTCGCTCCGCCGCCGCGGGGCGGCCCGCGCCTAGTGCGCGGCCGGCGCCGGCGCCCTTTCCGGCTGTTTCACCCAGCCGCCGATGCGCTCGTCCCAATCCCAACTGTGATAGTCATACGGATCGCCGGCGTACGGCACTTCGCCGTGGAAGTTCTCCAGCGGCGGCGGCGAGGTCGTCTGCCACTCCAGCGAGGCGCCGCCCCACGGATTGGCCGGCGCGGGCTTGCCGCGATAGAGCGAAGTCAGCAGGCAATAGGCCAGCACCAGGACGCCCGCGCCCATCGTGTACGAGCCGAGCGACGAAAGCTGATGCAGAAGCTGGAATTCCGGATGGAACGGCAGCAGGGCGGAATAGTCGTAATAGCGGCGCGGCATGCCGCGCGAGCCGAGGATGAACTGCGGGAAGAACGTCAGGTTGAAGCCGACGAACATCAGCAGCGCCGAGAGCGCCCCCTGCCACTCCGTGTACATCTTGCCGAACATCTTAGGCCACCAGTAATAAATGGCGCCGAAGAAGACGAAGATCGTGCCGGCCATGACGTAGTGGAAGTGGGCCACGACGAAATACGTGTCGTGCAGATGGACGTCGGTCGCCAGCGTGCCCAGGTGCAGGCCCGTCAGGCCGCCGATGCCGAAAATCCACATGAATGACAGGGCGAAGAGCATCGGCGTCTTCAGCGAGATGCTGCCCTTGTACATGGTGGCGATCCAGTTGAACATCTTGATCGCCGAGGGAATCGCGACGGTGAACGTCAGGGCGCTGAAGATCACCGCCATGAGCGGCGACTGCCCCGCGACGAACATGTGGTGGCCCCACACGATAAAGCTGACGATCGCGATCGCGACCGAGCTGTAGCCGATGTACTTGTAGCCGAAAATGTGCTTGTGGCTGAAGACGCTCACCAGTTCGCTGATCACGCCCATCGCGGGCAGGATCATGATGTAAACCGCCGGGTGCGAGTAGAACCAGAAGAAGTGCTGCATCAGGACGGGATCGCCGCCCAGGTCGGGCCGGAAGAAGCCCACCCCCGTGACGCGCTCGACCAGCAACAACAGCAGCGTGATCGCCAGCACCGGCGTCGCCAGGATCTGGATGATCGCCGTCGCATAGATCGACCACAGAAACAGCGGCATGCCGTACCAGCTTTGCTCCGGGCGGCGCAGCTTGTGGATCGTGACAATGAAGTTCAGCCCCGTCAGGATCGAGCTGAATCCGAGCACGAACGCGCCCGAGACGACCACCACCATGCCGGGATCGGCGTACTTGGTGCTGTAGGGCGTGTAGAACGTCCAGCCCGTGTCCACGTTGCCGAACAGCAGCGACGAAAGCGCCATTGCCGTGCCCGTACACCACAGGTAGAAACTCAGCAGGTTCAGCCGCGGAAACGCGACGTCCTTGGCCCCCACCATGATCGGCAGCACGAAATTGCCCAGCGCGGCCGGGATGCCCGGAATGATCACGATGAACACCATGATCGCGCCGTGCAGCGTGAAGAAGCGGTTGTACCACTGCGGATCGACGATGGTCTTGCCGGGCGTCAGCAGTTCCGTGCGGACCAGCAGCGCGAAAAGCCCGCCCAGGCAGAACGCGCTGATGATGCCCGTCAGGTACATCAGCCCGATGCGCTTGTGGTCGAGCGTGAACGCCCAGCTTTTCCAGCCGCTGGAACAGTTCAGATAATTCGGCCGTCCCGCCGGCTGCTCTTGCCGGGCCCCGCCCAGGACGGATGTTGCACCAAGGGTGGACATAACGTCTCCAATCCCGCCGCTACTTCAACGTCTTCATGTATGCGATGAGCGAGTCGATCTGGCGCGGATACAGCCGCCCCTTGAACGTCGGCATGACGTTCTCGAAGCCCTTCACGACTTTCTGCCCCGGATCCTCGACCGATTCCAGAACGTAATTCTCGTCGACCGTGACGTCGGCCTCCTGCCCCGTGGCCGTGACGCGCACGCGCTCGGGCCGGCCCCAGATGCCCTTCCACGTCGGGCCGGTGCTGGCGCTTCCGTCCAGCGTGTGACACGACCTGCAGTACAGACTGTGGACCTTCTCGCCGACCTTCACGGGTGTTTCGAGCCCGGCGTACTCCGGGTGCTCGGCGATGAATTTGTCGGGGTCCGTCTTGTACTGCGCGTATTCCTCTTCCTTGAGCCGCTTGAGCGGGTCCGCGTTGTCCAGCCAGATCGGGAACTCCGCGGCCGGGTGGACGACGACGCGCGCGTACATCGCCGAGTGGTCCTTGCCGCAATACTCGGCGCAGACGAGCGGGTATTCGCCGACGTGCTCGGGCGGAACGGTGAACCACTCCCGCGTGTAGCGGCCGGGGATGATGTCGTACTTTGTGCGGAACGCGGGCACGAAGAGGTTGTGCAGCACGTCGTTGGAGCGCATCAGCAGGCGGATCGGCGTGCCGGCGGGCACGTGCAGATTCGCGTCGGTGTGGCCATTGGGGTACGTGAAAGCCCAGCTCCATTGCTGGGCGGTGACCTGCACCTCGTAGGCGTCGGCGGGCGGCGTGGTCAGGTTGACGAAACCGGTGAACCCGACCCAGAAGAAGTAGCACAGGATGATGGTGGGGATGATGCTCCAGGTCAGTTCGAGCGCGGTGTTGTGCGAATTCTGTGAGAGCGCCTTCTGTCCCGGCGTGCGGCGGCGATAGATGCCCATGAACGCGAACATGAAGACCATCATGCCGACGAAAAACGCGATGCACACCCACGTGATCACGTTGAAGACGAAGTCGATCTGCGGCGCGACGGTGGACGCCTGCGGCGGGAGCAGCCAGCCGCTCTTGTAGCCGGCGGGCGGCGCCGTGACCGCCGGAGCGGACGTCGCCTGTGACAGAATCAGGTGAAGCAGCACGTTCATGACGTCCCCATCGTGGCGCCAGGGTCCGTGGACATCGTCCGCCGCCGGCGGCGCGCGTCATAGCGCCACAGGCCGAGCACCATCGTTCCCAGCGCGAGCATGCTCACGACGGCGCCGAGGCGCATGATGTTGCGGGCGATCGGCGTGTAGCGGCCGACCTTGGAATCGTAGTGAAAACACCAGAGAAAGAGCTTGTCCCAGACGGTGCCGACCTTGCCGGCCGACGCTTCGACCAGCGAGAGCCGCAGCGTGTCGGGCTCATACGACAGTCCGCCGAGATAGCGCGAGACGCGCCCGTCGGGCGTGAGCAGGATCAGCGCCGCCGAGTGCGCCCACTCGCCGTTGCTCGTGTTCCAGAAGTAGTTGAACCCGACCGAGCGGGTCAGCGGCTTGATGCTGTCGCTCGGGCCGGTCAGGAAATGCCAGCCGGCCGCGGCGGCGGGTTTGCCCAGTTCGGCGATGTAGGCGGCCTTTTTGGCGCGGGCGAGCTCGGATTTTTCGAAGGGGTCGAAGCTCACGGTCAGGATGGTGAAGTTCTCGCCCGGCGTCCAGCCTTTCATTTCCTTGAGCGTCTGGAGAAACGACTGGAGCTGCACGCCGCACAGCATCGGGCAGCGCAGATAATTCAGCGTCAACACGACCGGGCGGCGGCCGTCAAAATATTGGCGCAGCGTGACGGGGCGGCCCTGATCGTCGAAGAATTCGGCATCCAGCGGGATGGCGGCGCCGAGCTTCTGGTCGATTTCGATGCGCTTCGCTTCCTCGGGCTCGGGCGACTGCGCGCGGGCGGCCGCGCCGGCCAGCAGACCGGCGGAAACGGCGAGAACGGAGAGCATGCGCAACGGCGCGATCATGGTCGGTGATCCTGCCCCCCGGACGCCGGCGCGGTTTGCGGCGCCGGTACGGCGGCCGGCGCGCTCGCCGGCTGTGTGGGCATTGTAGCAGGCACGGGGTGCGGCTTCAGTTGTTCGGCCAGCTCCAGCTTGATCGCCAGGTCGAGCGGGACGCCGACGCGGCCGGCGGGCTGGTCGACCCAATGCGGCGGGGCGTAGAGTCGCTCGGTCTGGGCGGCTCGGGCGCGGAGCACGTCCTGATACGCGCCCGACAGCACCTTCTCGTTGATCGTTTCGACGCGCGCGCCGTAGTACAGCGCGGTCACCGCGATCACGCTGATCAGCACGCCCAGCGTGCCGATGGCCAGCGCGACGGCGGTCGGTCCCGCCTTCGGATCGTCGTGGTTCCGCAGCGCTTCGGTGCTTTCGTGCGACAAGGGACAGCTCCCGCCTCTGCTAATAGTTCTCGAACGCCAGCGATTCCGACAGGCGCGGATCGCGCACCGGCACCAGCGGAACGCCGGTCGCCCGGCGGCATACGGCGTAGACGAACAGCCCGCCCAGGCCGATCAGGCACGTCGCGTCGCTGATTTGCAGCGGCCAGCCCGTCTGCTCGCCGATCACGGAACCGTCGGCGGCCAGTTCGAGCGGGCGCGGCGCGATCAGGTAGTACATGTCCACCCAATGGAGCAGCAGCACCCAGACGGCCCCGACGACCAGCAGGCCCTTGTTGCGCTTCGGATGGCGCGCGATGAGCGTCAGGAACGGCAGGATGAACTTGCCGACCAGCAGGAAGATGCTGACGCCCAGCCACCACGGCGTGTTCTGCCGGGCGCTGTAAAAGACTGTCTCTTCGGGAATGTTGGCGTACCAGATCAGCATGAACTGGCTGAACGCGATGTACGTCCAGAACACGGTGAACGCGAACATCAGCTTGCCGACGTCGTGGTAGTGCTCGGTGGTGACCGACTGCGTCAGCACGCCGCGACCCTGCAGCCAGACAAGCACAATGATGAGAAAGCTGTAGAACCCGACGTTGCAGCCGGCGAAGTAGTACACGCCGAAAATCGTGCTGTACCAGTGCGGGTTGAGCGACATCACCACGTCGAACGCGAAGAACGTCGCGGTCAGCGCGTACAGCACCAGCCCCGGCGCGCTCCAGCGCGACATGCGGTTGCTGAGCTGCGGATCGCCCGTGCGATCCTGCTCGCGGGACATGTTGAAAAACGTGCTCGACAGCCAGATCCACACGAGGAAGTACAGCGCCGCGCGAGCCAGCACGAACGAGACGTTCAAGTACGGCTGCTTATGCTGGAGCAGGCCGCTTTCGTCCTGCGCCACCACCGTCTTGCTTGACCACGGATACACGTCCGACATGCCCGTCAGCACCGGAATCAGAACCGGGATGAACAGAATCGCCAGGATCGGCATCGTGCCGGCCGTCAACTCCGCCAGCCGGCGGACCACGACGCTCCAGCCCGCCCGCGTGACGTGCTGAATCAGCACGAAGAACAGGGCGCCCAGGGCGAGGCTGATCACGAAAACGTAATTGAGAATGTACGAACGGAGCACGCCGGACCAGCCGCCGCCGCCGGGCACGAACGCCGCCACCGCGCTCAGGCCCAGGCCCAGCAGGCCCACGCCCAGCGCGATTCGTCCGATCGCCGGCGCGAATGCGTCCGCGCTGCGAAGCTCGCTCTCTGCCGATACCGGTCGTGCCATCAGTCGCTCTCGTTCACTTCAGCCGGCCGCGCTCTTCGGCCGGCAGGTCGTCGATCGTCGAATGCGTCGTCCGCTGGAGCGCCCGAACATAGGCGATGATCGCCCAGCGGTCGGACACCGGAATCTGGTCGCCATACGGCGGCATCGTGCGAATGCCGTTCGTAATCGTGTTGAAGATGTGCCCGACCGGCCGGCCATAGGGCTCCGGGTCGTGCAGCGAGGCGGGCTGCACCCAGCCGCCGCTGATGGCCGGACGGTCGACCACGCGCTGCGCGGTCGGCCCGTCGCCATAGCCGCCCAGGCCGTGGCACGCGGAGCAATAGATCGTGAAGCGCTCCTTGCCGCGATCCATCAGCGCCTGCGAGACCTTGCCGTCGGCGGAGATTTCCTTGCGGTGCAGCGGCAGCGTCGTCGCCCACTGCCCGTCGATCTTGCCTTCGTAATAATGCGGGTCTTCGCGCAGATCGCCGCGCGCCACCGTGTCGGCCACCTGTGCCCGGCCGGCGCGGCCGTCGCTGAACAGGGGATGCGCCTGCTGGGCCTTGAAGCGCTCCTGGTTGTCCATGTCCTGGATGAGATGGATGCGCGGTTCGGTCGATTTGTTGAACCACGCCTTGGCGATGACCACAGGCGGAATCAATCCGAGCGTGGCGAGCAGCACACCCGCGGTGATGAGGATCGGCGGAACCTTGGCGACGCCGGAGTCGATCACGCGCTCGACGTGCGCGCCCATTCCCTGAAGCAGGCGGACCGTCTCGCCCTCGTCGAACTTGGGATCGAGCGATTCGACGCTGATGAAGAAGCGGTCGGACGTCGCGCGGGCGAAGTTGCGGCTGCGGAACCACGCCTGGTACAGCATGGGCAGGCCGTTCAGCCCCAACATGCCGAACACCGCGCCGAACGCCGAAAACAGGATCGTCAACTCGAAGATCACCGGGATGTTGGCCGCGAGGCTCCAATCCGGCTTGCCGCTGATCGGGACGTTGTAGCCCTGCAGGAACGTCGGAACCCCCAGGTAGCCCTGCGGATTGGTCGCGTTCGTCCACCACGTCAGCCCAAGCCCGGTCAGCGCGCCGATCAGCCCGCAGCAGAACACCAGCACCGGCAGGCCGGTCATCTTCGTGCCCATCGCGCGGTCGACGCCGTGGATCGGGTACGGCGAGTGAACGTCCCAACGCGTATAGCCGGCATCGCGAACGCGCTCCGCCGCCGCCAGAACCTGCGCCTCTTCGGTGAACTCGGCCAGCACGCCGTGCAGCCGCGATGTCGCGTCGGCGTCGACGGCGGCGTGACCGCCGTGTGCGTGTGCGGCCGGTTTGGTCAGGATGGTGCTCACGCGTGCGCCTCCCGCTCGCGGGCCGGCCCGTGCGAATGTGCGTGCCCAGGTGCGTGCGCGGCCGCGGCCATTACGCCCTTGACCTCCGCGATGGCGATCGCCGGCAGGAATCGCAGGAACAGCGCGAACATCGTGAAGAACAGGCCGAAGCTGCCGATGAACGTCAGGATCTCGACCCAGCTCGGCTTGTACGCGTCCCAGGCCGACGGCGTGAAGTCGGAGCTGAGCGACGTGACGATGATCACGAAGCGCTCGAACCACATGCCGACGTTCACAAGCAGGCTGACGACGAACATGATCGCGATGTTGGTGCGGATCGCCTTGAACCAGAAGACCTGCGGCACGATCACGTTGCACGTCACCATCGTCCAGTACGCCCAGGCGTAGGGGCCCAGGGCGCGGTTGATGAACGCGTATTTCTCGAAGCCGCTGCCGCTGTACCAGGCGATGAAGAACTCCAGGCCGTAGGCGTAGCCCACCATCGAGCCGGTCGCCAGGATGCACTTGTTGAGGTTGTCGAGGTGGCGGATCGTGATGACGTCCTTCAGCCCGAACGCCGCCCGGGCGGGAACCGCGAGCGTCACCACCATTGCCATGCCGGAGAAGATGGCCCCCGCCACGAAGTAGGGCGGGAAGATCGTCGTGTGCCAGCCGGGCAGTTGCGACACTGCGAAGTCGAACGACACGATCGAGTGAACGGACAGCACCAGCGGAGTGGAGATGGCCGCCAGGATCAGGTACGCGCGCTCATAGCGATGCCAGTGGCGGGCCGAGCCGTTCCAGCCCAGAGCGAAGATGCCGTAGAGCGTGTGCCGCACCTTCGTCCGCGCCCGGTCGCGCAGCGTCGCGATGTCGGGAATCAGCCCCACGTACCAGAACAGCAGCGAAACCGTGAAGTACGTGCCCACCGCGAACACGTCCCACAGCAGCGGGCTGCGGAAGTTCGGCCACATCGCCATCTGATTCGGCAGCGGGAACAGGTAATACGCCATCCACACGCGGCCGACGTGAATGCCGGGGAAGAGCCCGGCGCACATGACCGCGAAGATCGTCATGGCTTCGGAGAAGCGGTTGATGCCGGTGCGCCATTTCTGACGGAACAGAAACAGAATGGCGGAGATCAGCGTGCCGGCGTGGCCGATGCCGACCCAGAAGACGAAATTCGTGATGTCGAAACCCCAGCCGACGGGGTTGTTCAGGTTCCAGACGCCGACCCCGTTGAAGAAGAGGTAGTAGATCATGGCGCCGAGGATCGCCAGCCAGAGGCTGCCGATGGCGAATGTGGCGAGCCAGATCTTCGGCGGCGGCTTGACGTCAACGATGTCGCAGACGGCGTCGGTGACGGACGTCAGCGTCTGCCCGCCGAGAACCAGCGGCGTCCGCTGCCGCGGATCATCCCACGTGTTGTCGCGATCGTAGACGGTCGAAGCCATTCCTGCTCTTTCGTTGTGGCCCTGGCCCTGTGTTGGCGCCGGCGCCCGGGCCGGCGACGCATGTTTCGCCCTAGGCGTGCTCCGCCGGTGCGGCATGCTCGTCGTCATGCCCGCCCGCCGCGGCGCCCGCCGGGTTTCTCAGCTTGCCCAGATAATTCGTCCGCGTCTGCGTGTTCAGCTCCGCCAGCATCGAATACGTGCGCGGATGATCCGTCAGCCGGCGAACCCGGCTGGCCATGTCGCTCAGATCGCCAAAGACGATCGCCTCGGTCGGGCAGGCCTGCGCGCAGGCCGGCACGATCTCGCCATCGACTACCGGCCGGCCGTCGTTCTTGGCGACGATCTTCACGGCGTTGATCCGCTGCACGCAATAGGTGCATTTCTCCATCACGCCGCGGCTGCGGACCGTGACGTTCGGGTTATGCACCAGCTTTTCGATTTCCGTCATGTTGCGGCTCGGCAGCGCGGCCGGGTAGCGCGGCACGCCATCTTTCTGCGAGCGCGGATGCTTGGGTCCGTGGTGGTTGTAGAACCAGTTGAACCGGCGAACCTTGTAAGGGCAGTTGTTCGAGCAATAGCGCGTGCCGACGCAACGGTTGTACACCATCACGTTCAGCCCTTCCTTGTCGTGAACGGTCGCCGCGACCGGGCAGACCTGCTCGCACGGCGCGTTTTCGCAGTGCATGCAAGGCACCGGCTGCTGCGCCACCTCGACGCTGCCGCTGTGCGGATCGCCGGCGAAGTAGCGGTCAATGCGGATCCAGTGCATCTCGCGCCCGAGCAGCACCTCGCCCTTGCCGACCACCGGAATGTTGTTCTCCGCCTGGCACGCCGCGACGCAGGCGCTGCAGCCTGTGCAGGCCGTCAGGTCGATCGTCATGCCCCACTTGTGCCCAGCGTCGAACCGGCCGTCGTTGTAGAGCAGGTTGACCTGCGGCAGGACGTGGATGCGGTGTTTGGCGAAATCGGGATGCTTCGTGTATTCGGCCAGCGTGGCGGCGCGATAGAGATTCGTGACGCGCTTGCGCGTCTCCTCGTCGCCGACGCGCGACTCGATCGCGTGGTGATCCTGCGTCGTGGCCAGCCGGACCGTCGCGCCGCTGCGCGAAACCGTCGCCCCGCCGACGAAATGCGGTGCCGCCGCCGTGCGCAGTGCGTAGACATTGACCCCCGCGCCGCCGGCCACCTTCCCCGCAACTTCGCGGCGGCCGTTGCCCAGCAGCAGCGTGATCGAGCCCGTCGCATGCCCCGGCACGACGCACGCCGGAATGTCGATTTTTCGCCCGCCGACGGAAATCGAGAGCACGTTCTCGGTGCGGACGCCCAGCTTCTCGGCGTCGTGCGGCGAAATGAGCGCGGCGTTGTCCCACGTCAATTTCGTCATCGGATCGGGCAGCTCCTGCAACCAGGCGTTGTTGGCGAAACGCCCGTCGTGGAGCTTGTAGTCTTGCGCGAAGACGATCTCGTACGTCCCGACCGCCGCGGCCGGCGCCTTTAGCGCCGCGTCGTTGAATTGCACGCTGGCGGGCGCGGACGCCGATCCGGCCAGCAGGCCGTCGTGCAGCGTGTGCCGCCACTTGGCGTCGCTGTCGCCGCCCGGCGCGTAGACCTCGCGGAAGGCGGTGCGGACCAGCTCGTGGCTGGATTTGCCGTCGCCCAGCGCCATCGCGACCAGCTCGATCGCCGTCAACCCGCCATACAGCGGCTCGATCAGCGGCTGGACGACGCTGATCGTGCCGTCCCAGGCGCGGGCGTCGCTCCACGATTCCAGAAAGTGCGCCGCGTTCACGTGCCACGTGCAGCGATGCGACGTCTCGTCGTTGTACAGTCCGAGCCGGATGCTTGTCTTCGCCTTGGCCAGCGCGTCGGCGAAGCCCACGTCGGCCGGCGCGTTGAACACCGGATTCCCGCCCAGAATCACCAGCGCCTCGACCGTCGCGCCATTCAGCGCGTCCACCAGCGAGCGGAGCGCGTCGACGTCGGCCGGGCGATCGCCGTCCGGTTCGTCCGTGTACGTCACCGTCTGGCCGATGTTGCCCAGCGCGTGGTTCAGCGCGTGGCCGATCGCATGAACCTCGGCCGGCTGGCGCGGACCGACCAGGACGGCGCTATGGCCTTTGCCTTTGGCCGCCAGCAGGTCGGCCGCGAGTTGCGCCAGCACTTCGTCCGGCGTCGAGGGCGCCTTGGCGGGCGCGGCGGCCTGTCCCGTGCGGATCGTTTCGAGGAGCTTCCACGCCCAGGCGCCGACTTCCGACGCGCGCACCGCGACGCGATGATCCGCGAACGCACCCGTAACGGAGTGGTTGCTCTCGAACGCGTACAGCCGGTTCATCGTGCCGTCGTCGGCGCGGCGGCGGCGCGTCAATTCGCCGGCCAGCCGAACCGCGGTCGGGTGCGTCATCAGAAAATCGTCGTCAAACGAGACGACCACGTCGGCCTTGTCCAGCTTGTAGTGCGTCCGCACCGCGCGGCCGAGCGCCTGGCGCGAGCCCTCGCGTTCGTTGTCGCGCGAGAGCGGCTCGTACTCGCACCAACGCGCCTGCGGCAGCGCCTTGCCCAGCCGCGCCCGCAGATCGGCGAGCGTCGGCGAAGAGCTGCGCTCCGAGAGAAACCACAGGCCCGCGCCCTGCTTGGCGCGCAGCGACTCGAAAATCGGCCCCGCGGCCGCGCGAAATTCCGATGTCGTCGCAGCCGTCTGGCCGCCGGGACCGCCCGAGCGCATCGGCGAGACGCTGCGATCCGGGTCGTACAGTTCCAGCACAGCCGCCTGCGCCAGCGCATCCGTCTTGCCGAGGCTGGACGGATGCTGCTCGTTACCCTCGATCTTGATCGGTCGGCCGTCGTAGCTCGTGACCAGCAGGCCCAGCGCCGCGCCGCAAAGATCGAACGCCGTGGCATAGCGGACGGGCTGGCCGGGCGTGCGGCCTTCGGGCTGCCGCGTGTTGGGGACGATCGCTTCCTTGGGCCAGCGGCAACCGGTCAGCCCCGCCAGCGCCAGCGACGCGCCCATCACCTTGAGGAAGCCGCGACGCGTCGCGCGGGTCAGCATCTCCGGCGCGTAGTTCGGGAACTCCCGCTCGACGAATTGCCGGAACTCCGGCGCGTCGGCCAGGTCGTCCAGACTGCGCCAGTAGCGCTGCGCCCCTGCGTTTTGGCTTACCGATGGCATGTCGAGCAATCCGTCGAGGGTTGAATGCGGTTCTTGGCCATGAATTCCTTCACGCCGGTCGCTTTCCACTGCTCGTCCGGCTGCCAGGTCATGTTCGTGATCTGGTCCAGCGGCCGCAGACGCGACTCCGGATTGCGGTGGCATTCGAGGCACCAGCTCATGCTGAGCGGCGCGAACTGAAACACGGTTTCCATGCGATCGATCCGGCCGTGACATTCCACGCAGCCGACTCCGCGGCGCACGTGGGCCGAGTGGTTGAAATAGGCGTAATCGGGCAGATCGTGGACGCGGACCCATTCGACCGGCATCCCGGTCTTGTAGCTCTCGCGGACGGGGGCGAGCCGGGCGCTGTCCGTCCGAATGCCGGTGTGGCAGTTCATGCACGTCTGCGTCGGCGGGATGTACGCGCCGGAGGTACGCTCGACGGTGACGTGGCAGTAGCGGCAATCCATGCCCAGCTCGCCGGCGTGCAGCGCATGGCTGTACGGGACCGGTTGCACCGGCTGATACCCCACGTCGGTCGCCATCGGCGAGAAGCCGAACGTCACGATCAGCGCGAGGTACAGGGGAACCACGATCGCTCCCCCCGCGATGCTCGGACGCGCCAGATTGGTCCACTTGGGGAAGACGAACGGAGAGTTTGCTGGGTCCATGCTCGCGCCCTTCAATTCGAGTCGGGCATGATAGAGGCGCGTGCAAACCGGTCAAGCCCCGCGGCGCTGCGTTTTTCGCATTTTGCCGTGCGCAACTCCCGCCAAAACCGCCCAAAACGCCGGTCAAGCCGCGCGAGCGCTCGCGCCACCCGCGGCGCGCGCAGCGCCGCTGCGCGGCACTCGCGCGACGGCGGCACTACACTATCGACGACCGCCGCCGGCCCGCGCCGCGCGAATTTGGAGCAGAACATGGCCCAGACCCCCGACAAGCCGACGATCCTCGCCACGCTCGCCGCCGTCGCCGACCCCGCCTCGGGACGCGACATCGTGTCGGCGGGCCTCGTTCGCGACGTGAGCGCGTGCGACGGCGTCGTGCGCGTCGTCCTGCAACTCGCGCCCGGCGCCGCGCCGGCGGCCGCGGCGCACATCCGCGACCAGGCGACCGCCACCGTCGGACGGCTGGTGGGCGTGCGGCAGGTACACGTCGAGTTGGCCCCATCGGCGAGCGTGCCCGGTCTGCCCGGCGTGCGGCACGTCATCGCGGTCGGCGCCGGCAAGGGCGGCGTCGGCAAGAGCACCGTCGCGCTGCTGATCGCCTATGGGCTGCATCGGCGCGGCAAGCGGACCGGCCTGCTCGATGCGGACGTGTACGGCCCATCGATCCCGAAAATGACGGGCACCGAAGCCGAACAGCCGGCGGCGCTGCCCGACGGCCGGATCGACCCGCCGCAGGTCGACGGCATGAAAGTCATGAGCATGGGCCACGTTGTCTCGGCGGATCAGGCGATCGTCTGGCGCGGGCCGATGGCGCAGAAATACGTGAAGGAGTTTCTGGAGCGCGGCGCGTGGGGCGAGCTGGATTATCTCGTCGTAGATCTGCCGCCGGGGACGGGCGACATACCGCTGACGCTGGCGCAGAGCATTCCGCTCAGCGGCGCGGTCGTGGTCTGCACGCCACAGGACGTCGCGCTGCTCGACGCCATCCGCGCGCTGCGCATGTATCAGAAGCTCGGCGTGCAGCCGCTGGGAATCGTCGAGAACATGAGCGGCTACGTCTGCCCGCACTGCGGCGAGCGCGACGACGTCTTCGGCCGCGGCGGCGCGGAGCAGGCGGCCCGCGAATTGGGCGTGCCATTCCTCGGTGCGATACCGCTCAACGCCGCGATCTGCGTCCACGGCGACGCCGGCCGGCCGGAGGCGTACTTCCAGAAGACGGAGCGCACGGTGATCGACGCGGTGGAGCGGTTTCTGGATCGGGTGGTGGAGGAGGTTGAGCGGAGCGCCGCGGCGGCGGGTCCGCTGCCGACGGTGAAGATTATGTAGTGCATTGCTTCAATCGTTGCCCCGCATCGCAGCTCCGTCCCAAAGTTTCGGGCCGCCGCGCGCGCCGCTACACTCTCCGCCGCCATGCGCCTTTCCGTTGGTGAAATCCGACAAAACGCGCTCCGATTCGCCGCGGAGTGGCGCGACGTCGCCAGCGAGCGGGCCGAGGCGCAGTCCTTTTGGACCGACCTCTTCGCCGTTTTCGGAATCCGCCGCCGCAGCGTGGCCAGCTTCGAGGAGAAGGTCCGCAATCTGGGCGGCGCATACGACCGCATCGACGTTTTCTACTCCGGCGTCATGATCGGCGAGCACAAGAGCCGCGGCGAAGACCTCTCGCGGGCCGCCTCGCAGGCTTTCGATTACGTTCAATCGCTGACGCGCGCCGGCCGCACGGACGAATTGCCGCAGTACATCGTCGTCTCCGATTTTGAGACGATCGTCGTCTACGACCTCGATTCGGCGGACCCCGCCGCGCCCGCTGCGAAGTTTCGTACCGCCGCGCTGCACGAAAACATCAGGCATCTCGGCTTCCTGTCGGGGTACACCACCCGACCCGTCGATCCGGAAGACCCGATCAACATCCAGGCCGTCGAAGTCCTCGGCGCGTTGCACGATGCTCTGGAGAGAGGCGGCTACGCCGGGCACAAGCTGGAGCGCTTCCTCGTCCGCGTGCTGTTCTGCCTGTTCGCCGACGACACGGCCATTTTCCCAGACGGCGACTTCAAAACGCTGGTCAAATCCTCGCGCAGCGACGGCAGCGATCTCGGCCCGCTGCTGGCCCGGCTGTTCACCGTGCTGGATCAGCCCCCCGCCCAGCGTTCCGCCCGACTGCCCGAAGAGCTGGGCGCGCTCCCCTGGGTCAACGGCGATTTGTTCGCCGAAAAGCTCGACTTCGCCGACTTCGACGGCGACATGCGCACCGCGCTGCTCCAATGCTGCGAATTCAACTGGTCGCGCATCAGCCCGGCCGTCTTCGGCTCGCTTTTTCAATCCATCCTGGCGGGCGCGGAGGGCCGCAGGAAGCGCCGCCAGATCGGGGCCCACTACACCAGCGAACGCGACATCATGAAGCTGATCCGCTCGCAGTTCCTGGACGACTTAGAAGCGGAAATCGAGGCAGCGGGCAAGGACACGAAGAAACTTCAGGCGTTTCAGAACAAGCTGGCCTCGCTGCGCTTTCTCGACCCCGCCTGCGGCTGCGGCAACTTCCTGGTGGTCGCCTACCGGGAACTGCGGCTGCTGGAGCTCGAAGCGCTGATTCGGCTCTGCGGCGGCAAGCACGATGCCGAGCGGCTGCTGCTCGACTCGCTCTTAAAGGTCGATGTGGACCAGATGCACGGCATCGAGATCGAGGAGTGGCCCGCCCGCATCGCCGAGGTGGCGATGTGGCTCATCGACCACCAGATGAACCAGAAAGTCGGCGAGGCCTTCGGCCAGCCCGTGCTGCGCCTGCCGCTGAAAAAGGGCGCGAAAATCGTCGTCGCGAACGCGCTGCGGACCGACTGGATCGATGTGCTGCCGGCCGCGAAATGCAGCTATGTGTTGGGAAATCCGCCCTTCGTGGGTAAGCAGTTCATGACGGCCGAGCAGGAAGCCGACATCGCACACGTGTGCGGCCACATCCGGGGGCATGGCCTGCTCGACTACGTGACGGCGTGGTACGTCACGGCCGCCGCGTATCTGAAGGACACGCCGGCCCGGGCCGCTTTCGTCTCGACCAACTCGATCTGCCAGGGAGAGCAGGCCGCGATCCTCTGGCCGGCGCTGTTGGCGGCCGGCGTCCAGATTCACTTTGCCCACCGAACGTTCTCGTGGATGAGCGAAGCGCGCGGCAAGGCTCATGTCCACGTGGTCATCGTCGGTTTCGCTCTGCGCAATGGCCGTGGAAAGACGATTACCGACTACGGCGATGACGAATCGAACCCAACCACGACGGCCGTCTCGCGGATCAACCCCTATCTCGTGGAAGGCCCGAACGTAGTCATTACTTCGCGGAGCGACGCGCTGTGCGACGTGCCGCCGATCATCTTCGGCAGCATGCCGAACGACGGCGGGAACCTGCTGCTTACGGACGAAGAGAAACGCGCCTTGCTGCGCGTCGAACCCGACGCCAGGCGATTCGTTCGGCGGATCTATGGCTCGGTGGAGTTCATCAACGGGATCGACCGATGGTGCCTGTGGCTGGTGGATTGTGCCGCACGCGAGCTGCGCAGAATGCCGGAGGTGATGAGGCGCGTCGCCGCCGTCAGGAAACATCGTCTGGCGAGTGCTCGCTCGACCACGCGCGGATTGGCCGAGACGCCGGCGCTCTTTGGAGAAATTCGACAGCCGGGAACGAGGTATCTTCTGATCCCGTCGGTTTCGTCAGAGTCGCGACCCTACATCCCAATCGGCTTCTGCAAACCGGACGTTGTCGCCAGCAACCTCGCGCTCGTCGTGCCGCTCGCCACGATTTACCACTTCGGCATTTTGACAAGCGCGATGCACATGGCCTGGGTCCGCCAGGTCTGCGGACGGCTGAAGTCCGATTTCCGCTACTCCAACAAGCTCGTCTACAACAACTTCCCCTGGCCGCAGGATGCCAGCGACAGGCAGAAGTCCGCGGTCGAAGCCGCGGCGCAGGCCATTCTCGACGCGCGCGATCAATTCAAAGGCGAGTCTCTCGCCGATCTCTACGACCCGCTCGCCATGCCCAAGGCCCTGCGCGACGCGCACAAAGCCAACGACCGCGCCGTGGACAAGTGCTATCGCTCTGCCCCCTTCGCGGGTGAGCGGCAGCGGGTCGAGTACCTGTTCGACCTGTACCAGAAACTCGTCGCGCCGCTGACCGCGGACCTCGGCCGCCCCGCGAAGCGCCGCCGACGCTGACCGGCGCCGCGGACTTCGCCGGATCCCCGCTATGGTTCGCCCCAGATGACGCGCGTCGGCTAACGCCCTATCGGTCAACCGCGTTCCGGGCACGCGGGCTTGGAAAAATCTCAACTCCGGCCCGCGGCGCCGTCTCAGGCTCGGCGTGATTGGTTGAAAAGGCGGATTCCGCGCCGGCGCGTTCGCGCCGATCGCGAGGTGAGCGCAGCCGGGGGCGGCTGCGGTCGGTCAATTCAAACGCCGATCAGCGCCGGCGAAGCAGCGCGCCTGCCAGAAGCAGCGCGAGGGCCGCCGGCTCGGGGATTGGATTGCCCGACGGGGCCGCTGCGGGCGATGCGTTGTGCGCGCTGACCGCGTCGGCCAGCAGCGCCTCGCCGAGCGACGGATCGCGGAACGTGTCGAGCGCGCGGAGCGGCAGATCGTTGCGGAAGAAATCGCCCGCCACGACCGTGTCGAGCCCGGCCTGGCGGCGGATCGAATCGACGATCTCGCCGATCGCCGACTTCGGGCTGAGCGCCTCCAACTGCGTCGTGTCGACGCCGGCCGACGCCAGCCCCGCCACGATCAGGTCGAAGAAAATGTTCCCCTCGACCTGGATCGGGCCGACGCTGTAGTTCGTGTTCTGCTCGTCGCGCACCACGACGCCGTCGAGCCGCAACTGCGAATTCGTGTTGTTGACGTTTATGTTCGCCGTGTAAAAGCCAAACTGGTTGATCTCGATCGCGTTCGCTACGTTGAGCGTGCCCGTAAGCTCCGCATCCTGCGCCCCGGTCTTCCCGCGGATCGCGTACGTCAGGTTGTTCGCCGACATGTCCGCGTTCAGAATCAGGAAGCCGCGCCGCGTGAAGCCCATCGTCGCCTGCGTCGCGCCGTTCAGTTGCACCTCGATCGGCCCGAGGTCGAGAACCTCCGGCCGGCCGCGCGAGTCGGCCCCAAACGTGCGATCGAATTCCATCGTGTAGCCGCGCCCGACGGCATCGGGAACGATGCGCACCCGGCCGTTGCGCGCCCCGTTCACGAGTCCACCGTCGCCCGTCTGAAAGACCGGCGATCCGCTCGGACGGGCGGCATAACCGATGCCCCGGTACAGATCGTTGAAGAAACCCGCCAGCGCGGCCGGCGTACCCAACGCGAGGCAGAGGAACAAAGCAGCGCAGCGCTTCATCGCGGCTCCTCCCGGGAACAGGGATACGAGTCAATCAGACTACCGCCGCGGCCGGGCGGTCGCAAGCGAAAGACAGACTCTCCCGAGGAGCCTATCGGCGTGGGCGGCGTCGGAATTCATGCGGCCACTCGTCGGCCGCTGGAGAGGCCGGTATAATCGAGCGCTGCGCGGTTTTTTCTCGGTCGGCCGGGCGTCAGACAGAATCCAACCTCTGCGCCTAACGGCTGTTATCGCAGCGGGTCAGTTTGGTAGAGCGGCGAGGGGCTGGATGGTCTCAGCCGCCGGTTGCGGGATCGTTCCCGGACCGGTGGCGCTGTCTCGACAGTTGAATCGGATGGACGCGCGTCGCTCGAATGTCGCGCGTCACCCCTCCGGGAGGCGTCGATGCGCTGGCTTGCGGCACTGGTGATGACGGCCGCGCTCGCCGCGGGCGTTCCCTGCGCCGCGCAGGAGACGTCGACTCAGCCGGCGTCCCGCCCCGTCGTCGATCAGCAGCGCCTGGCCGAATTCATCGCTGTCATCGAAGGACAGAACACGCCGCAGGCGCGGCGCCTCGCGGCGCGCGAGCTTTTGCGGCAAGGCTGGGCGGAAACGTCGCTTCGCCTGGTCGGAATTCTTGCGGGGCCGAACCAGGCCGCCAAGATCGCGATCGCTTCGGAGCTGACCGATACGCCAGCATTGCTCGAACCGGCTTTCGTCGAGCCGCTTCTCGGGATGCTCTCCGACGCCGACGCCAACGTCCGCAACGCCGCGGGCGCCGCGCTGGCCGCCTACCGGGACGGCGGCGTGGTCACGCGCCTGCGCGAAATGCTCCTCGATCCGAGCCGCTCATCGCTCGCGCGGCAGTCGGCGGCCGGCGCGCTCGGCCTGATGCCGCGCGCCGAGGCGGCCGACGCGCTGGTCGAGGCGCTCGGCGGGCCGCCGTCGCCGGCGACGGACGCGGCGCTGCGTGCGTTGGAGCGCGTCACGGCGATGGATTTCAACGGCGACGCCGAGGCCGCCCGCCGCTGGTGGGACAGCCGGCGCGGCGCCGACCTGGCGGTCTGGCAGCAGCAGCAGATCGAGCGGCTCGTGACGCGTTCGCGCGAGACGCTGCGACGCCTGCGCGAACTGGAGCAGCGCCTGACACGCGCGTTGCGCGACGTCTATCAGAAAGCGCCGGAGACCGAGCGCGCCGGCATGCTTCAGTCCTATTTGAGCGACGATCAGGCCGTCATCCGATCGCTCGGCCTCGAACTCGTGCAATCGCTCATGCAGGAGGGGCGTCCGCTCGCCGCCGAACTCGTGGCGCAGGTGCGCGGCCTGCTCGGCGACCCGGACCCATCCGTCAAAGCCGCCGCCGTGCGCACCGTCGCAAGCCTGCGCGACGCCGCCGACAGCGATCGATTCGTTCAAATGCTGGCCGAGGCGCGGAATCGCGACGTGCGCGAGTCGCTGGCGAACGGCCTGGGATACGTCGGCGGCGCGGGCGCGATCGCGCCGCTGCTCGAGCTGGTCCGGAATCGCGACCCGATCGCGGTGGACGAAGCGGCCGGCGCGCTCGGAAGGCTGGCGGAGCGCGGCGTGCTCGACGAATCCACCCGCGTCAGCGTGGTCGAAGCGTTGCTCGAACTGTTCGAAACGACGAAGCCCGACGCGGCCGAGCTGCGCGAGCGCGTACTCTGGTCGCTCGGGCGAATGGCGGGCCCGCGCTGCGCCGCCGTTTTCGCCGCGGCGCTGGACTCCGGCGAAGCGGGGATCGTGCGGCGCGAGGCGGTTCGCGGCCTGGCGGCGCTCAAGGATCCCGCGCAACTCGACGTGCTGGTTCCGCTCGTCGCCGACGCCGACGCGCTCGTCCGCAAGCAGGCCATCGAAGTGCTCGGCGCACAGGGCGCGACCGACGCGCACCTTCAGGCGATATGGTCGCGGCTGGCCTCCGCGGCCGAACCCGAGCAGACCGTCCGGCAGGAAGCCTGGCGCGGCGCGCTGCGCCTGCTCGCGACGCGCACGCCCGACGCGATCGAACCGTGGCTCGCCCGCCTGCCGGACGACCCGCGCGATCGGCCGCAGCGCCTGATCGACCTGCTCGCGCTCCAGGAAACGGCGCTGGCGGCAGACCCGGCGCAGCGGCAGCGCGTCGGCCAGATCCATGCGCGCATGGCGGCCCAGCACGCGCTGCTGGGCCACTTCGACGACGCGGTGCGGCTGTACGCCCGCGCGGTCGAAGACCTCCGCGCCCAGCCGGCGGAGGCGACGCGCGTCGCGCTCGATCTCATTCGCCTGGCGCTGGCGCGGGGCGGTTACGACGACGCGCTCGCCGGCGCTTTGCGAACCGGCAAGCCGGCGCTCGATTGCGCGCTGTTGTGGGACGGCCTGCGGGCCGACCTCGAAAGCCGCCTCACGCCCAGCGGCGCGGAGAGCGCCGCCTCGGCCCTGGCGGCACTGCGCGAACGTCCGCCCTGCGACTGGCCCAGCGGCACGCTCGCGCAGCTCGACGCCCTCATCGCCCGCGCGCGAGAGTTGACGCCGCAGCCGGAGGAGCCGGCCTCGACGCAGCCCGATTCGGCGCCCGCGACCGGTCCGCACGATCGCCCGCGCGCCCGCGAGTGACGCGCGCGGCGCCCGCGTTTGCTTTCCGCACTAGCCGCACGGACAATCCGATCGATGAATTGGCAGACGCTGCAATCCGCTACGCCGCACGAAGTCTGGCGCATCCTGGCCGAGCACGTGCGCCCCGGCCGCGCGGTCTCGCGCCCGATTGAAGACGCGATCGGGGCCGTCCTGGCCGCCGACGTACGCGCTCGCGGACCGATTCCCGCGTTCGATCGATCGATCATGGACGGTTACGCCGTTCGCCTGGCCGATTTCCGCGACGGACACGCCCGGCTGCGCTGCCGCGACCTGGCGCGCGCCGGCGCCGCCGGCGCGGCGGCCGTCGAACCGGGCACATGCGTACAGATTAACACCGGCGCGCCGATTCCCGTCGGCGCCGAAGCCGTCGTCATCATCGAAAATGCCACCTCCCGCGCCGACGGGTTCGTAGAACTCGCCGACCGCCCAACGGCCGGGCAGAACATCGAGCGGCGCGGTGGAATCCTCAGCGCCGGAGACTGCATCGCCCACGCGCACACGCGCGTCCGAGCGGGCACGGCCGCGGCGCTGGTGGCTGGCGACATCGCCGAAGTAAGCGTTTTCGAGCAGCCCGAGGTGTGCGTCGTCGTTACGGGCGACGAGCTGGTCGGCGCGGGCGACTCGCTCGGCCCCGGCCAGATTCGCGACAGCAACTCGATCGCCTTGCGCGAGCTGATCCGCGAAGCCGGCGGGCGCCCGACGCTGCTCGGCCGCGCCCCGGACGAGCCGGATGCGCTGCGCGGGATGCTGGAGCGCGGGCTTTCCGCGCCGCTGCTATGCGTCAGCGGCGGAATGTCGAAAGGCACGCACGATCTCGTGCCCGCGGCGCTGGGCGAGCTGGGCGTGCGCTGGCTGGTGGAAAGTCTGAAGCTCAAGCCGGGCAAGCCGACGCGGATCGGCGTGGCGCCGAGCGGCGCGTGGGTGATCGGGCTGCCCGGAAATCCGGTGAGCTGCTGCGTCTGTTTTCTGCTATTTGCCCGGGCGCTGCTCGACGGGTTGCAGGGGCTGCCGATCCGGCGGCCGCCGCATCTGCGCGGCGTGCTCGACGGGGCGATCGCTCCCGCGGGCGGGCGAGATCTGTATCAGCCGGCCCGCTGGAGCGCGGACGAGCGCGGCCCGCGCGTTCACCCGCTGCCCTGGCGCGGCTCGGGCGATCCGTTCGGCCTGGCCGGTGCGACGGCGCTGCTGTATCTGCCCGCGGCGCCGCGCGGAGAGGCGCCGCCGCCCACTTCCGAAGTCGAGTTCCTTCCGCTGGACGCGTGGCGATGAGCGGTGCGCCGTCGACGCTGAGAGGCCGGGCGCTGAAGGGCGCGAAGTCCGCCGCGCCGCCGCGCGACGAGGCCGCGTCTGCGGCGCACGCCGGCGCGGCGCTGCCGCGGCTTTCCGGAGATTTCGCCCGGCTGATCCTGCTCTACGCGCTGAGCGCCGCGCTGCTCTATCTGATCTTCCCGCCGCGCAGCACGTACACCTGGCCGCTGGCGTTTTTCTGTCTCGTCCCGTGGGGCGTGGCGACGTGCGTCGCGCACCGAGCGTGGGTGGTTCACTGGCTCGGATTTCCGGTCGGCTGGGCGTACTTCCTCGCGGCGCTGCACTGGCTGTACCCGGTGACCGGGCTGGGGTATGCCGCGCTGGCGTTCTATCTTGCCATCTACTGGACGCTCGCGGCCTGGGCGATTCGCACCGGTCTGCGGCACGGCATTTCGCCGGTCTGGACGCTGCCCGTCACGTGGGTCGCGTGCGAATTCCTGCGCGGCTGGGTGATGACGGGCTTCCCGTGGCTGTTTCTTTCGCACGGGCTGACGACGGTCATCCCGCTGATTCAGATCAGTGACATCACCGGCGCCTACGGCGTGTCGTTTCTCGCCGCGATGGTCAACGGACTGCTGGTCGACATTGTGCTGCGCCGCGTGAGGCCGACGGCCGGCGGGCCGCGCCGCTTCCCCGTGTCCGGCGCGATCGTCACCGGCGCGGCCGTCGCGGGCACGCTGATCTACGGCTACGTCCGGCTGGCGCAGAGCGACTTTCGGCCTGGCCCGCGGGTCGCCGTGCTTCAGCACGATTTCGTCCTGCACAGCAAGCCGCCGTACACGACGGCGTCGTCGACGCGCGTGCTGGCCGAATACGTCAACCTCGCGGCGCAGGCGGCGCAGCACAAGCCCGATCTGGTCGTATTCCCCGAAACGGTCTGGGGCAGCACGCAGAACAAGGATTTTCTGAAGCAGGAGCGGCGGGCCGTCTCGGGTCATCCGGCCGGCGCGTGGGCCTACGGCGCCTGGTGCGAGCGGATCGTTTCGGCGCTGGCGCGGGGCGACTATGCCACGGTGAATGAGGAACTGAGCCGCGTCAGCCGGGCCGGCACGGGCGAGGCGCTGCCGCAACTGCCCGAGGCCAGCGGGCCGCCGGTCGCGCTCGTGGTCGGCTCGACTTCGCTGGAGCTCTTCCCCGACGCGGTGTATCCCAAGAGCAAGCGCTACAACTCGGCCCTGATCTACGACGCCGACGGCCGGCAGCGCGACGAGCGGTACGACAAGATGCACCTCGTCGTCTTCGGCGAGGTCGTCCCGTTCCGCTATGGCAAGCTGCACTGGCTCTACCGCCGGCTGAACGAGCTGAGCCCGTTCAGCAATGGCGGCAAGGATGAATACTCGCTGGAGCCCGGGCGCAATCTGACCGTGTTCGAGCTGTCCACCGCGGGCGGGGCTTGGCGATTCGGCACGCCGATCTGTTATGAAGACGTGATGGCCTATCTGATCCGCCGCTACGTCTGGCAGGGCGGATCCCGGCGGGTCGATTTCCTCGTCAACATCAGCAACGACGGCTGGTTCCTGCACGGCGACGAACTGCCCCAGCACCTGGCGATCTGTTCGCTGCGGGCCGTCGAAAACCGCGTCGCGATCGCACGCTCCGTCAACACCGGCATCAGCGGATTCATCGACCCCAACGGCCGCATTCTCTCGCGCGTCGAAAGGGACGGCCGCTGGAGCGGGCCGGGCGTCATCGGATACGACCTGCAAACCGTGCCGATCGATTCGCGTACGAGTCTGTATGGCCGGTATGGCGACTGGTTCGCGCTGCTTTGCGTGGCCGGGGCCGCGGCCCTGTGGCTCGCCGCGATCGGCGAGCGCTGGATTCACGCGGCGCGGCAGCGCCTGCGCAGCATGTTTCAGAAAGGAGCCGTCTGAATGATGATCGCTCCCCTCCGGCAGACCGCCCACGCGGCGCTGCTGCTCCTGGCGGCCGCGCTTCTGACCGCCTGCGACCCGCCCGCGCCGGTGTCGATGCCCGCGGCCGACCGCATGCAGCTCGAAGTCCGCGCCCGCGATCTGCTGCTCGAAGCGGCGCGCAGCGACATCGACATCGTGTCGTGCAACGCCATCGAGTCGCTTGTGCAGGTCGCGCCGCGCGAGGCGACCAACTCCATCCGCCAGGCCCTGCGCTCCCCCTATCCGCTGGTGCGCTTCGCCGCCTGCGTGGCGGTCGGCGAGCTGGCCGACAAGGGCTCGTACACCGTCATCCTCCGGCTGATCGACGACTCCGAGCCGCGCGTCCGCCTGGGCGCGGCCTTCGCCGCGTACCGGCTGGGCGAACGCGACTTCGGCCGAACGCTCGCCAGCGCCGTGATCCACGAAAAAGACGAGAATCTGCGCTCCGATGCCGCGTACCTGATCGGCCGGCTGCGCGACCCGGCCGCGCTGCATTACCTGCGCGCGGCGCTCGAGCATCCCGACAACCAGAAGACGAATCGCGTTCGCGTCCACATCCTGACCGCAATGGCGATGCTCGGCGACAAGGACGCGGTCAACAGCCTGATCGCCTACACGCAGGGCGACGCGATCTCGCGCGTCATCTCGCTCCAGAGCCTGGCCGAACTCGGCAGCGAGGCCGCGCGCGAGCCGCTTCTCTACCGGCTTTCCGACTCGAACGATTACCTGGAGAACCGGCTGATCGCGGCGCGCGGGCTGGGAAAAATCGGCTCGCCCGCCGGCTTCCAGCTCGCGCTGGCGGCCGTGCAGTTCACGTCCGCCGACGCGGTGACGATGCTGGGCGGACGCGGCCCCGCGGCGGCGGCGGCGGCGGCCGAAGACCCGAACCTCATCATGCGCGTGCGGACGCTCGGAGCGCTGGCGCTGGGCGACATCGGCGAGCCGCGCGCCCTCGACGCGCTGAGACAACTGGCCGAGACCGAGGGCGATGAGCGCGTGCAGGTGGCCGCGTGTTACGCGATCTGCAAGATCATCGGGCGCTGAATCGGGCGGATTGGCGCCCCACCGAGCTCGGCTGCTCATCGAGGTGCGCTCGTGGCGAAATTCGAACGACACGTTTTTGTCTGTGGAAACGTCCGCGAACCCGGCCACGTCCGCGGATGCTGCTCGGCGCGCGGCGGCGATCTCGTCCGCGATGCCTTCAAGAGCGAGCTCAAGCGCCGCGGCCTGACCGGCCGGATTCGCGCGAACCAATCCGGCTGTCTCGATCAATGCGAGCACGGCCCGTGCGTGGTCGTTTACCCGGAGCAGGTCTGGTACGGCTTCCTGAAACCGGAAGACGTGCCGGAAATCGTCGACCAGCACCTCGTCGGCGGGCGGCCGGTGCAGCGGCTGATGCTTGCGGATACGTGCATCAACGCGGCGCGCTGCCCGCATCGCGGCGGAGCGGGAGACGCGGCGCCGCGGCCGGGGGGCGTGCCCTGAGACTCGCGCTGCGCTCGACAACGCAGCGATTCGCCGCGCTCGCCGCCGCGCTCGTCGTCATCGTCGCGGCCATTCCGATCGCGGCGTTTGGCTGGGCTGCATGGCCGTGGACAATCGCGGCGCCGAGCGTCGTGACATTCGGGCTTTACGGATACGACAAGCGGGCCGCGCGGCGCGGCACATGGCGCGTGCCGGAGCGCGTGCTGCACGGCCTGGCGCTGCTCGGCGGATCGCCCGGCGCGCTGCTGGGCCAGCGGGTTTTCCGCCACAAGACGGCCAAGCGATCGTTTCAGTTTGCATTCTGGGCGATTGTCGTGCTGCAAGTCGCGCTGATCGCGCTGATCTGGCGGGCGGCGCGATGAGCGGGCGCGACGCACGTCGAAGCGGCGTGCTCATTGCGACCGACTTGCTCGACGCGCGGCCGGCGGAGCTTGCGGTCGACCGGCCGGTGCGCGGGGCGGTCCACATTCCCGCGAGCGAACTGGCCGCCCGCGCGCATGAGCTGCCGCCGGCGACGGCGCTGCTGCGGATCGCCGCGCTCGACGAACACGCGGACGAAGCGTTGGCGTGGTGCCGCGCCTGTGGGCGCCATGCCGCACTCGCGCCGTCCGCAGTGCTCGACCAAGCCGAGGTCGCCGTCCGGCCGCGCTTGCGCCTGTGGCGGCCGAGCGAGTGGCTGGCCGAAGTGGCGGCGGCGCTCGAACCGGGGGCGGCGCTCGACGTGGCATGTGGGACCGGGCGCGACGCGGTCTATCTGGCGTCGCTCGGCTGGTGCGTGACGGGGGTGGACGTTCTGCCCGACGCGCTCGATCGGGCGCGCGACCTGGCGCGGCGATACCTGCCCGCGGCGCTCGCGCCGCGGTGGATGGCCGTCGATCTGGAAAGCGAAGGCGCCGCGCCGGCGGCGACGGGCGTCGCGGCGCTGGCCCTCGCGTCGATCGACGATGCGTTTCACGCGCGCTTCGACCTCATCTCCGTCACGCGCTATTTGCACCGGCCGCTCTTTCCGCGTCTGCGGCGCTGGCTGCGGCCGGGGGGCGTACTCGTCTACGAGACGTTTACGACCGTTCACCGCGACCGGCACGGAAAGCCGGCGCGCGATGCGCACGTGCTCCTGCCCGGCGAGTTGCGGCAGCTCGCCGGTTCGCTCGAAGTGTGTGAGTACTCCGAAGACTGGCGCGGTTCGGCCCATACCGCGCGGCTTCTTGCGCGGCGGCGCTGAATCGCCCGCTCGAACGCACCCGAGCCATCGCGATTCCGAGAGTCCGCACGCCGGCGGACTGGCATTCCCCGCCGCCGGCCGCAGAATACGCCGGCGATGATGAAGCTCATCAACATCCGCGCCGCGATCATCGACGACGACGAGGCGGTCTGCCGCCGGCTCGCGAGCTGGCTGGTCGAGGCCGATTACGACGTCGTCACATTTTCGGCGCTCGAACCGGCGGTGGAGCATCTCCGCCGCGCGGCGTGCCACGTCGCGCTGCTCGACTGGCGGCTGCCCGAGATTTCCGGCGAGGCCGCGCTGGCCGCGCTGCTCGACGCCGCGCCGCGCGTCCGCCCGATCGTGCTGACGGCGTTTCCCGAATCGCGCGACGTGATCGCGATGATGCGGAGCGGCGCCCGAGACGTGCTCGAAAAGCCGATTCAGCAACCCGCGCTGCTCGACGCCCTGCAGCGCCAGCTCGCCCCCATCGGCGCCGCCGCACGCTCCGAACAGGAATTCAACCGCTGGCTGGGCGGGCGCGTGCGCGAACGCCGCAGCCGCCGCGGGCTGACGCTCGCCGAAGCCGCCGACGCCTCGGGCCTGACCTCCGCGCAGCTCTCGCAGATCGAGCTCGGCCACAGCGCGACGACTACGTGGACGCTCGCGCGAATCTGCCACGCGCTCGGCACGTCGCTGCCGGGTCTTTTCTCGCAAGCGTAGCGCGGCGGCGGTCGTCCTCGCCGCGCAGGGGAAATTCGTGAGCACGCCGCGCTTTCATTGCCCCGCGATCCGGGCCGGCCTGGTCGAGCTGCCGCCGGCCGAAGCGCAGCACGCGCTGCGCAGCCTCCGCCTGCGACCCGGCGATGCGGTCGAACTGTTCGACGGCGCGGGCCTGACGGCGGCGGGCGTGCTGCAACCGAACACCGAACCCAGCGCCGGCGGCAAGCGCCAGCGCGGCGCCGCCGCGCGCGTCGCCGTCGAGGCGGTCCGCCACACGCCGCCGCCGGCGCGCCGTCTCACGCTGCTCACCGCCGCGTGCAAGGGCGACCGGCTCGATTTTCTGATCGAAAAGTCGACCGAGCTGGACGTGTGGCGCATCGAGCTGTGCCAGTTCGAACGATCCGTCGTGCGCGTCGGCGCGGGCCATGCCGACGGGCTCGCGCGACGGGCGATCGAAGCGTGCAAACAGTGCGGCCGCGCCTGGGCGCCGCAGATCGGAGCGGGCCGCAGCCTCGCGGCGGCGCTGGAAGATTGGCGGCGCGACGATGCCGCCGCGGCACTGCTCGTCGCCGATCCTTCCGACGACGCAATCGGATTTTCGAAATGGCTGCGCGACGCGCAGGCGAGCGAGCGGGCGGCCATCGTCATCGGTCCGGAAGGCGGCGTCGCGCCGGCGGAGTCGGTGCGGCTGAACGAGCTTGGTGCAATCCGCGTGCGATTGGGCCCGCACGTCCTGCGCGTCGAGACGGCCGCGCTCGCGGCGGCGGCGTGCTTTGCGGCGGTGCAGTGATTTGCGGCCCCGAAGTGAATTGCGACGCCACGAGCACCCAAGCCGCGCTCGTAGCGCCGAATCGCGACAGGATCCGAGGCCGGCTCCCGCGCAGACCACCGCGGCGACCTGCTTGGGAGAGCGCGAACGCTGGGCTTGTGCTTTCCGCGCCGCCGGTGAACGCTACACTGGCACGCCCGGCCGCTTGCGCCGCGCGCCGCGCGAAACCGCGCAGTGCCGCGCGGAATCGCGCAACGCCGCCCGGCACGCAGTCGCTCGAAAGGCAGCACCGATGCCCGCAACAGACCAGCCCAGATGCACGCTCATCGGCGGCGGCCTCGGCGGCGCGCTGCTCGCCGCCTATCTCGGGCAGGCCGGCTACGAAACCGAACTGTTCGAGCGCCGCCCCGACCCGGCCGCTGGCAACACCGTCGGCGGCCGCTCGATCAATCTCGCCATCTCCGTTCGCGGCATCCACGCGCTGGAGCAGATCGGCGCGGCCGAAACCGTACTGCGCCAGGCGATACCGATGCGCGGGCGGATGATCCACGCGCCGGGCGGCGGGGTGCTGTATCAACCGTACGACAAGGATCCGTCGCGGCACATCAACAGCGTCGGGCGGGG
>CAZHIE010000010.1:0-41482 GCA_964532435.1 uncultured Planctomycetales bacterium | reverse complement strand
TAGCGCGCGCGGGAAAAAGTGGGAGTTTGGCGGCGTGGGGGTCGGCGGGGCTAAGTCTTGGAAATCATACGGGTTACGGCGGTTTCCGGGGCCGGATCAAATGTCGGAGGAAACCGCTCACGACGGGCGTAAAAGCTGGAGCAGAGCGACAATAGTTCGGCTTTTGGTTTCCTATAAGTCATTACGCCACAATGAATAAAGATGCGCGTCACGCTCCCGGTCCCAAAGCGACAAAGCGACAGGCTTGTCGCATTAAAAACCGCCCATGCAAACGGCGTGCCGCGCGGCCGGTTTTCGGGCGGCGGCGGCGGCGGTCGGAAACACTTGCGCAGCCGTGCGCGGTTGCGGTGTTAGGGTCGCAGATAGCGCTCGAAGACCTCGCGGGCGCGATCCACCAGGCCGAGCGGTTCCCCATTGACAGACAGCCCGAACTCGAACCGGAGCGCTCGATCGAGACGCGCGGCCAGCACCGGACGCGGCGAGCTGCATACCGCCACGAGCGCGGGGTCGCGAGGCTCGATCGCGGCGATCTCGATGCCGGCGAAGTGGAGCTTCAACAGCCCTTCGAATTCGGCTCGATCGAAGAATTTCTGGAACTTCTGCCGTGGAGTTCCGGCACTGGTGACAATGAGGCCGGGCTCGCTGGCATCCGGAATTCCAAGGTAACCAGTCTTGCGGGCTTTCACCCGACCGAGCACCTGCTGATAGCAGACATCGTCGGTCGAGCGCACTGCGATGATCACGCGACGCGACCGCGTCGCAACGGCCTGCAGAATCGTGAGCACGTGGCGGCGCTCCGCCGGCGACGCGATGCTCGACACGACGTAGTTGCAGAAGATTGATTCGGGCCGAAAGCGGCCGGCCAGCGCGTTCAGAAATTCTGCCGCCGCCGCGCGTGAACGGGCCGCATCCAGGCGATCCGTCCCGGGCACGCGACAGAAGGGCTCGAAACCGATCGCGCGGATTCCGAGCTTCGCCAGCCAGGCGATCTCCTGCCCCTTGCCGCAACCGAAGTCCAGGATGCGCGTTCCGTAGAACGAAACGAACTGCTCGAAGTGCCGGCGGTCGCGAAAGTCGAATCGCCGCATCCCGAGCGGCGCGCGGTAGGCGCGGCTCAGCTCGTGATGCTTGCGGGTCATCTGGGCGAAGGTCGCGTTCTGCCGGAGTTCGTCCGCGGCCGCACGCTTGTAGAAGTCCCAGTCGCCGGAGATCTGATTGAGCGCGACGTTCAGCGCCTTTTCTTCCGGCGCCGACAGGTCCACGTAGATCACTGGGACGTTTCCGTACTCGCGCGCGGCGCGCGGATTCGTGCGGAGAAGATGAGCATTTGCGCGCACTCGCTGATGCCCGCCGACGATGTTCCCGGTTCGGCGATTGGCAACGACCGGGAGCACCCACCCAAAGCGCGCCAGCGAGCGCACCAGCATCCGGAGCGTGCGCTCGTCCATCTCGCGGGGGTTGTAATCGGCAGGAATGAGGCGCGAGTGGTCTACCAGCTCGATCGTGCGGGCGATGAATGGAGCGGCCAGATTGCACTTCCCATACCGCCGTGCCGTTTGCTACGCTGGTGTCGGTTCGGGCTTCGGCTCGAACCGCGACGAGGCTGACGTGTAAAAGGCCGCGGGGGTCGCCAAACCAATCCCGCGACGTTGCAGGTAGCAGCCGTGCCACCTGCCGCGTCGGCCATATTTCGAACGCTATGGGAGGATCAGGGGGCCGGGGGAACGGGCCAGCTCTTCGGCGCCGCCGACGCAGAGGTCGCCGTAGTCGCTGTCGGCCCAGACGCCCCAGCTCAGTACGCGCGGGTCTTCGAGCAGCGCTCGAAGGCCGCTGATACGCCATTCGAAGGCGGGCGGCGCGCCGGGCAAACCTGCGCCGCCGGCCCACTCGACCACCGTCACGCCGGGCGGGCCGGTGATGCGCACGGTGGGCGGGATATCTCCGACGATCTGTTCGACGTTACAGCGGACTGTGCCGAACGTGGTCGGCACGATCAGGCGGTAGACCTGGTAGTCGGCCGGGAAGCCCTCATCGGGGCAGACGACCGTCCAGGCGGGCGCGGCCAGGCTGGCCGCGAATACGTGCGTGTCGGTCGCGGCGTCGTAGTACGCGTAGCAGGCACCCACGTCGAAACCGGAGTCGCCGGAAATCGTCTCGTGGAAGCCGTCCTTGGTCGGCTCGGTTCCGCCGGCGTCGACGAACGACGCGGCGACGGCGGGGTCGTGCCAGGCGGCGTCGAGGTTGCCGTCGACGATTGGCGCGGGCGGGCCGGCCAGCGCGAGCGAGACGGCGTAGACGATGATGTAGAGGACCGAGATGGGCTTCATGGGAACCTCCTTGTTCACCAGTAGGCGCATTGTTCGGACGATGTTCAGTGTACGCGGGGATTCTAGGGTGTCAATGGCACCTCGAACAGGCCGCGGGCGCCTTTGAATGGGAGCGGCTCCGGAAGCGGGACGATGTCTCGCAGGATCCACGCGAACCTGCCAGCAGAGAAGTCGCCGAAGGCTCGCTCGTTGTCGTCCATCAAATACGGACTCATGCGGCGCGTTTCCGCGACGTCGACAAGTTGGCAGGTGGCAACGATCGCACCGCGCGGGAGACTTCCCCACGCCAAGCAGCAGCGCTGCAAAGCTGTCGAGCAAGGGGCGCGATTCGCGAATGCGGCCGTCTGCATGCTGTAATGCTGGGCGGCATGGATGGCCAGCGGGCCGCGGTACTTCGTCGACCAGGAGCGCGTCTCGATGCGCTTCGCGCCGATCGCGATCAGTGAGGCCCATGGCTGCCAAAGACTGATGCACTTCATGCGGGCAACTCCGACCTCTCGATCATGCGTGCGTAGCGCTCCGCGACGCGCTGCGTCTCAGTTCGTCTGTGCAATGGCCTGCTTGATTGCCAGATCCAGACCCAAACACTTGGGCACGGCCCAGTCTCCGTCGGGCTCGCCTTCCGGCTTGCCAGACTTCCAGACCTGCACGGCGATCTCGTTGCGGCCGTCGCGCCATGCGCGCGCGTACACCTTGCCGTTCACCACGCCCTCAAACAGATACTTGATCTTCTTTGCCATCAGCGGGCTCCTTTGGAATTGCAGTGGGGTTGCGACGAATGCCGGCCAGCGCATCGGCGTGGCCGGCTGAGTAGCCGAGCGCGTAGGCGGTCTGCGCGCAACAGCGGATGTTGGCGAGAAGGCCGTCGACGTACTCGCGCGACATCTGCTCCACGCAGGCGACGGAATGGCGGGTCGCCTCGGCGGCGAGCGGCAGCGGATATGGGCGCGGCTTGCGCCGGCGACGGTCTGGGGCGCTCGGCGCGGCGGGCGGCGCGGCGGCAGAATCAGGCTTCATGTTTCGCTCCCTGACGGTCGCGACTCTGATCGGACGGGCTCTGATCGGACGGGCTCTGAGCGGAGAAGCCGGCCAGGAATTCACAGCACTCGACCCAGCGGGCGGCGCCGGGGTAGACAATGACGAGGTCGGCGCGGCGCTCGGCGTCGTGCCGGCACTGCGCGGCGCCGAGTTCGCGCGCTACGGGCCAGAGCTGGTCGAACTGGTAATACATCAGCGGGCCGCCGTCGGTATCGAAACTGCCCTGATACAGCATCGGAAACGAGACGCGCGCGCCCTTGTGGCATTGCAGCCACTCCCAGCCCTTGCGCCCATCCTCGCGCCCGTGCCAGGCGGGATGCGCGCGCGAGCCGTCGATCAGCGCAGCGCCCCACTCGTCGGCGACCACGTCGTAGACGGCGCGAACGCGGCCCTTGCGATCGGCGTCGGCGGCGAGCTTCGACTCGTTGGTTTCGCCGGCCGGAAGATCGTCGGCCACGGGGCCGGGGTTCCAGATCAGGCCGACACCCTGCGGCAGCAGCGGCGCGAGGGCGAGCAGCTCGCCGGCCGTGCTGAGCGTGTCGCCGGGAAACCAGCGCGAGAGCAGCGTTTCGTTTTCGAGCATGAACCAACGCGGCGGTTCGCGGCCGGCGGCGATCCAATTCTCCACCAGCACGCGGTTGATCTCGGCGAAAATGGCGCACCAGCCGTCGGGGCGGAACGGAGAATCGCGGAACGGCGCGGGCGGCGCGCCGATCGGCTGCTCCAGATAGAGGGCCGCGGGCGGCACGTTGTCCGTCTTGAGGCCGGGAATCAACTGGAAGTCGCGGCGCAGGCCCGCGGCGACAATCAGGTCGGCGTATAGACGGCGCGCGCCGAAGGACGTGGAGACGATCGCGGTATCCGTGAAACGCGCGCAGGCGCGCAGGCCGCGAACGGCCCGGTCGAACGATGCGGGGTTGATGAGGTTGAGTTCGAGCCAGGGGGTCAGGCGCATGGCGCGGCCTCCAATGCAGCCGGGGGCGGCTGCGGTCCATCGTGGAAAAGCAGATCGAGCTGGCGCGGGCGGCCGCCGTCAGCGGCCAACCGATAGAAACCGATGGCGCGGATGACGGACTTGCGGCGGCGCAGGACGTCGACGGCGCGGCTGCGCAGCGAGAGGGCGTAGTCATACGCCAGGTCGAGCGGGCCGTCGGGCAGTAGCAGATAGCGGCCGGTCGCGCCGGCCAGCACGAGATAGCCGGCGTCGAGCAGCTCGGCGGCGGCGTCGATCAAATGACGGTGCGCGATGCCGGTTTCCTCGGCCAGGGCGGCGTCGGTCTTGGCGGTCTGCGGCGTGTGCGCGGCGACGGCGCGCAGGTGCACGAGCAAGCGGACGGCGATCGAGGAGAGCGTGGTCATGCCGGCTCCTCGAAGACGCGGCCCGCGAAGAAAATCGGGGATTGGGGCGGCGGGGATTGGGGCGCGGCCGGCTGCGCAGCGCGCTCGCGCTGCGCGGGGGGCTGTTCGAACTCGCCAGAAAGGTAGTTCGAAAGCACTTCGCAGGCGTTGTTCCAGAGCCGCGTCTGCGCGGGCGGGAGAATCGAGCGGCACAGGACCAGCACGTCCTCGCCGTCCTTGTCCGTGTATACCGGGTCCAGCAGATTCGTCAGCCGATGGAAGACGGCCTCAGCGCAGCGGATGCGGTGGGGGATGCGGCTCATGGGCGCACCTCGCGAATCTCGATCAGTTCGGGAACCTCGCGCTGAACAAGCGCGTAGAGGCGGGCGGCATGCCGGCTCCACAACGGACGGGCGTCTGGGTGAGACAGGGCGATGGCGAGCGATTCACCACCTGGTGAAATGCCGTCGATGCGGGCGTGGTCCGCCAGCGCGGGACAGACGGACGCGACGGCGGAACGCCAGGCGGCCGTGGCGCGCTCCAGACGCAGGGCGCGCGTCTCCAGGCGGGCGAGCGCGAGCTGCCAGCGCAGCGGATCCTGGCACAGCGGCCGTGCATCTGGCTCGGCGGAACGCTGCGCGTTGAAGAGCGCCCACTCGTAGGAGTTGCGCGGACCTTTGGGACGGCGGGTCATCCTTGACCTCAGCAACTGCTTGAAAGAGACCGGGCAGAGCCCGGCCCCCCAGGGAGGCTGGCACTCCAGAGCCCGGCCCACAACCCAGCGCACACTGTCAGCGCTCGTCATCCATGACGTCGGGCCAGACCTGCATGGCGGCCTGCCAGAAATACTCCAACCGAATCGCATCGAGCCGCACATCGTGCGGGCTGACCGCGCCGAAGCTGTTTCGGACGTATGAGTCGAACAAACGGATGCACTCGCGATCGAGCCGCTTGCGCTGCGCGTCGCTCAGACGCGCGAGCTGGCGGCGGTACTTGCCGGCGTGCGGCGCGGCGCGCATGTCGGCCTGCTCCAGGAGGCGCTCGCGGCGCTGGGCTTCGGACTCGCGCAGCACGCGCGTGCCGGCGGCGCCGACCGAGAGGAGCGGCTCGGGCGGGGCGGCGTCGCGCTCGACGCGCGGCGGCGGTGCGGGGAGACACGGGCTGTCAGCCCGCGCCAGACCACGGCGGGCGTAGCGGGCGCGGTGGTAGGCGTCGGAGGCCAGCAGCCAGGGCTCCAGGCGGTCGGGCCAGGTCTGCGGCGCGCCGACGAAGACGCGCTTGTCGGCGGTTTCGTCGGGCGTTTCGCCGACGAGGCTCTTGGCCTTCTCGTCGATCGCCCAGAGGTGCTCCTGCACCGTGTAGACGCCGGGCGGCAGATCGCCGTCGGCGGCGCGCTCATCGTCGAAGCCGATCGAGTGGACGAAGCGATTCACGACGGCGTCGGTCGCCACCTGGAAGCCGCCCACGTGCTGGAAGTAGGCTCGGATCACCTGGTGGGCGGCGTCGAGATGGCGCTCGTCCCAGGCCTTGAGCGCGCGATAGCGGAATTTCAGCTTCCGCCGGCCGAAGCGGTTGGCCCGGTCGAGCACAACCTCGCACTCGGTGACGGGCGTAGCGCCGCGGCCGCAACGGGCACGCGCCTGAATGGTGTCGGTCATCCCAGCGGGCCTCCCAGGCGCAAGTCCTCAAACATGCGCTGGCAGACGGCGGCGAGCTGGACCAGCTCGCGGACAATCTCCGGCCTGCCGTGGCGGCGCTTGTATACTTCGGTCCGCAGCTCCTCGAATTCCTCGTGGATTACGGCGATGGCCTCGTGCAGCGAGTGCATCGGCAGCGTGTGGATGCTGCGGGCGCGGGCGAGTTCATCGGCGACGAGCCCCCAAAATTCCGCGGGCCCGGTCTTCCACTCGACGGTCGCGTCGACCGGCGTGCATTCGAGCACCTGGATGCGCGGAGCGCCGGGCCGGTTGTCGAGCGCATCGAGCGCGCGGACCAGCAGCGTGCGCTTGTCCATTTCGTCAGGGCCGACAACCAGAAACATTTTCATCAGGCAGCCTCCGGGTAGGAGATTCCGATTGTGATGTGCAGGCCGACGGCGGGTGATGCGCAGCCGGGGCGGAGCACAAGGGCGCTGGTGTGACAGTGGGGACAGCGCGCGACAACGCCACTGGCGAGTTCCCACCGGAGCGCGTGCAAGCGGTAGTGGCGCTCCACGGTGAAGCGCGCGGCGCAGGCACAGCAGCGCGCGACGATGCGGATGCGGTGGCGAAAGAGGGAACAGAGCACGCGGCGCAGTAGGGCGATCATGTATGGTCCTCCGCAACGAATGCAGCCGGGGGCGGCTGCGGTCCACTCGCGGACGGACCCGCAACCCCGGTCGCAGGGTTCGCTCCCTGACGGTCGCGGCTCTGATCGGAGGACAATGCCGCGACGGGCTGGCCGCAGTGCGGGCAGACGAGCGGCGTGGCGGCGCGGCGGCCGGCCGGCGTCAGCGTGAGGCCGCGAGCGCGGCGGCGGCGGCGAGCGAGCAGGCGATAGCGGACGAGCTGCGAGACGCGCTCGTAGGCGGAGACTTTCGTGATGCCCAGATGCCGCGCGATGTCGTCGTACTTCGGCGCGACGCCGGTCTGCGCGATCGCGTCGCGCACGAATTCGAGCACCTCGCGCTGCCGGTGTGTAATGGGCTGCTCTTTCATGGCAGCACCGCGGGATCGGGGGAGGCGCGGCGCTTGCGCGCGACCTGCTCCAGTTGGGTGATGATGGCGTGCGCGGTGGTGCTGCTGAGCGGGTCGGTGGCGACGATGCGCAGGCGGTGGCGTTGCCAGAGCCAGTGGGCCTGCGAGTCGGCCGGCCAGCCGGTCTGCGCGAGCAGGTCGGCGATGTAGGCGCGCTGGCGGTCGCTGGCCGGGCGGATGACGCCGGGGGCCAGGCGCGGGCGGCGCGCGGCGGGGCGGGGGGGAGAATGGCGCTGCGCGACGCGATCGACGGCGGCGCTGAGCTGGTCCCACGAGGCGGTGGAGAGCGATTCGACGCCGGCGACGGCGCGCAGGTCTTCATGCGTGAGGCCGCGCTTGCGGCCCTCGGCGTGCAGACGGGCGAGTAGCTGGTTGTGCGTGGCGCTCATGCGTCCTGCTCCGGCCTTTCGACGCAATCCCAATCGAACCATCCGCCGTACAGGCGGGCGAGCGGACCGCTGCCGACGCCGCAGATCAGCAGCGCGCGGCGGGACGGCTTGTCGATCGCTGAGACGATGTAGCGCCAGAAGCGCGAAGCCTTTTGCGGAACGCCAGCCTGGTCGATCTTGCGGTCGGCGATGGGCAGGCCGGGTTGCGAGACCAGCGGCCAGACGTAGAGCAACGCGACGGGAACCATCAGGCCGAGGCGGACCTCGTCGCCGACGCGGAAGGGGAGACGCGGGAACATCCGCCGCTGGCGGTCCTCAGCGGCCATGTCGTCGAGACGGCCGCAGGCGTCGCGGTTGCTGCGCATTCGATTCCCGGCGGCGCTGCACGCGCGGCGGCAATCGGACGTGCGGCGGCAAATGCCGATCACGTTCGTGCGACGGAGCGGTCCGCCACAGATGGAGCAGGTCTGGGAGAGCGTGGCGTTCATCCGAACAGCCTCCCCTGCACCTCGTGCGGCCGGATCATCGCGTCGCCGCGGGCGGGCTCTTCGCCCCAGCGGGCGGCGAGATCGTCGAGCGTGCCGAGGTCTTCGGTTCCGACACAGAATGAGAGCTGCTGCGAGGCGGCGCCGAATGGGCGAACGTAATAGAAGCCGCGGTCGCCGATGCGCTGCTCGACCGTGACGGGCGCGAAACGCTCGCGCGTGGCGATGCGGCCGCGGTGGTGGCAGTGCGTGGTGTCGCCGGGGCGGAATGCAGCCGGGGGCGGCTGCGGTCCAGAATTGACGGCCGGGGGCGGCTGTCCCACACGGTCGACAGCCGGGGGCGGCTGCGGTCCACGAATCTGCTGTCCAGTCGCGGTCATGCCGTGGCCTCCCGAGCGGCGGGGGCGGGCGCGGCGGCGACGGCGCGGGGGTCGACCTCCTCGTTGGTGACGGCGCGGATGGCGCGCTCTACGTGCAACACCTGGATCGTCGCGGCGCCGTCCTTGGCCGCGAACCGCTCGGCGTAGCGCATGAGACGATTCACGCGCCGCAGATGGCCGATGTCCTCGGAGGCGATGCGGGCCAGCATCTGCGCGGCGTCGGGATGCAATTTGAGCTTGCACGACGCGAAGATGCGGCGCACGTCGTCCACGGTGAACGTGCGGCGGGCGGTTGCGCCGCCGCCCGAGCGGCTGCCGCCGGTGATCTCGGGGGCCAGGTCGATGCGCAGGCCGATGCGCGAACTGAGCTGTCCGTAGTAGGGGTCGTCATCGTCGGTGACGCGCTTGCGCAAGGCGAACGTGCCGATCAGCAGAATGGGCAGCTCGCACTCATCATGCAGGTCCATCAGCGTTTCGAGGGCGCGGTCCTGCAGGCGGTGGGCCTGGTCGATGATGAGCATTCGCGCGCCGCCGCAAAACGTCTCGACCAGGTCGGCGTAGCGGGCCGTGAATTTCGAGCGATTCTTGCGGCGCGAGGCGGCGTAAATCTTGCGGATGAGACCCGTGGCCGAGCGGCATTCCTGCGTGGCGAGCACGTAGACCGAGCCGGGGAACTCGGCCCGAATGGCCTGCGCGCAGCAGGTCTTGCCGATGCCGGCCGGGCCGTAAATCAAGCCGATGTCGCGCGTCGCGTGGACGTTCTTGGCGACGCCGAACATGCGCGTGGCGACGCGCGTCATCGTGAAGTTGTCCGGCCGGCGGGCTTCGCGCTGCGCGTGGTCGGATTCGATCCAGTTGTTGGCAGCCCGCAGCAGCTCGTCGCGCTTGTGCGTGGGGAGCTTCGGATTGCGCGCGATCAGCAGCGAGACGGTGGAAGCCGACTCGCCCAGGCCCGCGCTGAGCTCGCCCTGTGAAACGTCGTACTCGCTCATGTAGCCGGCGAGCGCGGTGTAGACTTCGGCGGCCTGGCGTTCGGAGAGCGGACCATCGGTCGGGATCATCCGTGACACCTTTCGGATTCGAGCGTCCTGCTCGAACGAGCTCATGTTGTCGTCAGCCGGCATCGCGCGGCTCCTCGTCGATCAACCAGTCCGCGGGATAGTCGGGCGGATCTGCCGGCTGGAAGCCGACGCTACCGGAGCCGGCGCTACCGGAGTCGGCGCTATCGGGGGCGGGATCGTCGAACGAAACGTCGAGAATCGAGAACTCCGGCGGCGGCGGCGCGGGCGGGCCGAAGATGTCCTGCGTGCAGTCGATGGGATCGTCGGGGACCGCCTGGAAGGCGGTGCTACCAACGCCGGTGCTACCGGAAGTGCCGGTCTTGCGCAGCGCGCGGCGCTGCTGCGCAGCGCGGACCTTCTCCGCGGCGGCGTGCAGGTCGGGACGGACGATCGTCGCGGGCGGGGCCGCGGCCGGCGGCGGGAGCTTGGCGCGCTGCTCGGCCTCGGCCGCCTCGGCCGCTTCGCGGCGCATCTGCATGATCTGCTGCGGCGTGCGCTGCTGGAGGAAGCGGCGGCCGGACAGGGCGCGCTGGTCGGCGCGGCGCATCTTGGCGCGCTGCGTGGCGGCGAGGCGCACATCTTCCTGGCTGGCGCCGTCGAGTTCCACGCACTCGGCCACGTGCAGCGGCGCGCCCTGCGCATCGCAGATCGTGACGCGCGCGGCGTCGTCGGGGTCGATGCGGAGCATTACGCTGCGGCCCTGCATCTGATGCACGACCACGTCGAATCGCCCGTAACGAACGCCGCGCCACAGCACACCGTCGCGGCCGACCGTGACCGGACCGACCAGACGCGAGCAGAGCAACGCGAGCACATCGGGCGAGCATTCGCGGCGCGGGCCGGCGTAGCGCTCCATGACCAGATTGGGCGTCAGGCCGAACATGCCGTCGCCCGACTGCGGCTCGGCGTGATGCGCGGCAAAGAATTCCGTCACTACGTCGGACAGCTCCGGCAAAGTAAGCATCTGCGAGGGGTCTTCGGCGATCGCGGCCGCGTCGGCGGGTTTCTCGGCCGGACATCCGCCGCGGAAGGCGATGATGTAGCGGTCCAGCCGGTCTTTCACGGTGCGGAAGTGCGACTCTATCATCTTCGCCCACGGCCAGAACGGCGTGGCGGCGTGCGCGTCGACGCCGGCCTGGGCGAAGGCGTCGCCGACGCGGGCGGTGTCCAGCTCGTCCCACTTGCGCGAGCGCGGCCCGCCGACGGCGCGGTAGTCGCGACCATTGTCGATCGTGACGTCCGTCGGCAGGCCGTAGCGCTGGGCGCCGCGCTTGAAGGCCGAAAGAATGGTGTCCGAATTCGCTAGCGACCCCAGCACCCAGCCGACGAACATGCGCGAGCGGCGATCGAGCCAGGCGGTGAGCTTGGGGCGGAACGTGCGGAACCCGCGCTTGCCGCTGGTCGGCTCGCGGACCAGCACGTCCAGCGTGCGCTCATCGCCGATCCACCAACTGCCGGCCGGAACGTCGTCGATGCGCTGCTCGATCTTTGGTAGGGCCGCGGCGGTGTACTTGCGCGCGCCCTCACAGGCGAGTATCTCGACGGGCTGGGTGATTTCCCGGTCGTAGCGGGCGCGGACGGTCGAGAAGCTGGGCCAGTGCCAGCCCTCGCGCTGCGCCACAGCGCGGACCAGGCGGTAGGCGTCGGCCGCCGGCGGCCGGTTCTGTGAAAGCACGATCGACAAGAACATGTCCCAGGCGGGCGGGTCGATGGCGGCGCGGCGCTTGCCGGTCGGAACGAGCTCGCCGGTTTCCGGAACGAACTCTTCGCCGGCGACGGCGCGGCCGCGGCGATCGATGTTGCCGTCGCGGGTCAGACGCGCCTCGTAGTGGTAGAGCGTGGCGTGCGCCAGACGCAGGCGGCGCGGCGCGGCCCACTGCGACCAGGTCAGCGCGTGGGGATTTGGAGCCGGAGACTGCGTGGCGGCGAAGGCGCGGGTGGCGGCGGCGATTGGAAGCGTTGTGTTGCAGCAGAAGGCGCGCCAGGCGCGGATGAGCGTGCGCGTGTCGAGGAAGCGCTGGCGATCGCGCTCGGTCCACTGCTCGTGGCCGGGGGGGAGGGAGAGGATCGAATGAGACCGGGCAGAGCCCGGCCCCCCAGAGCCCGGCCCCCCAGAGCCTGTCCAACCAGACTGCGCGCAGTGGGCGGCGACGGTCAGGCCGTCGAGGCGGGCGCCCTCATGCACGAACCATTCGCCCGAGCGTTTGCACGATTGACCGCTGGCGCGCAGGGATTCGGCCCAGCGCTGGAGGGAGCGGGGGGAGAGATGAGACCGGCCAGAGGCCGGCCCCCCAGAATCAAGATGAGACCGGCCAGAGGCCGGCCCCCCGAGCACGCTGGCGAGGTGGGCGAGCGAGATCCAGACGTCGCGACCGGGGGCGGCCGGGGCGTTGCTCCCGGCCGCGGCCCGGTGCGAGGGAGGGGAAGCCACAAGGGGGGGCGCAGCGCCAGCGCGTAGGGCGTAGGACGGCCCGGAGGCTGCGGTAGGCGCGTCCTTTGGCTGGCGCTGCGCGAGTGTCATGAGACTATGCCTGCTCCAGGAGCGGCAGGGAACGGCAGATGTCGCGCAGCCGGCCTTCGAGCTCCTTGAGCGTCTTGCGCTCACTGGCGGCGCGACGGCTGGCGTCGGCGACGCGCAGGGCCTGCTGCTCGATCTGGGCGTTGGCCTTGCGAATCTCGGCCAACTGCTCGCGATCCGCGTCGGAGAGCGGCGTCGCGTGCTGGCCCTGTTTGGGTTTGCGGGACATGCGACCTCCGGGGAAAACGGCCCGCCTGCGGACAGGCGGGCTCACCACTCGCTGCGGTCTACGGATGAATCCAGCCGAACAGATCCTGCCAGCGCTCCATGATGCCGATCAGGACGCGGACGAATTCGTTGATGTCCATCGAAAGACCTCCTTGCGTTGGGCGGGCGCTCTGCCCGCGGTGGCGGCAGCCCCACGCTGCCTAGACGAACTGGACGACTCCGATGCCGTCCTTCAATAGAAAGCCGTGCGTTCCGCGGAGCGTTTCGAGCTTGCGACCGAGCGCGCGCAGCGCGGAGCGGATGTTCATCTTTGCCGAGCCGGACTTGAGGTGGATCGCGCGGACGGCGATTTCGGATTCGCGCGGCGCGCGGATGGCGATGCGGCCGTTGGACTTGTCCAGGAGGACCACCGCGGCAGACTTGATCCGAAGCGCCGCGGCGTCGCCTTCGGAGATCGTCAGCATCCCGTTCTTGTCGATCGTGCAGGACGCGGGCGAAACGCGAGACGCCACACGCAATGGGGTGAACAGCTCAAATGCCATCGGGAGCCTCCGTGCCACAATCACGGGCTGGAAGCCCGTGCCACACAATCGCCGGCTGGAAGCCGGCGCTACGGGAATCAGACCGGGGAGGGGCGGCGGGCGTCCTTGCCGCTTGTCGCGCGATGGGCTGATTGCCCACTATCCCATGCGCGGCCGGACCCTCCCTGGTCCGTCTCAGATGAGGAGACACCATCACTCGCGGCGGGAAGGTCCGCGGGACGAACGACGCGCAGGCGGGGAACGCCGCCGGCGCGAGAAGGAACAAGATCGGTGCGCTGGTCGCCCTGGCCCTGGGATACGAGCGGGGCGGAGCACGCGGAGGCGCGGAGAGCGCCGAGGGTGGAAGATGGCGGCGGACCCGCCTGGGGACAGGCGGGCTCGGAAAGGCCGGCGGCGGCGATGAGGCCGTCCACCGCGGCCGCGGAAAGATTGCCGGCGGCGACGCGCCGGGCGGAGGCGATCACGCGCAGCAGCATGTCGCGCACGAGGGCGCGGATGGCGCGAGCGTCGCCGTGGCCGTTGACGCAAAGCGGCACGACATCGCCGCCCTGGCCGGCGAACTGGATCTGGACGGCGTCGGGGCGCGTGGCGTGAGATCCGACGGTGCAGCGAGAGAGAGGATTCATAGAGCACCTAGCTTTGGGAGCAAAAAGGGCGCGCCGGCGGGGCGGGTTCGAGCGAGGGGGGTGAGCCTCCCGCCGGGCGCGCGAGTATTGGCCGAGCTCCTCACACGTAGCTCGGCCGGTCTGCGGGAGACCGACCCGCGGCGGCCGTTCGAAGCGCGTTCGAACGGGGTAAAGCTGGCGTTGCGGCGAGCCGCGGCGGGATGTACGCTGCGCGATTGCAGGGAGGCACCTCGTTAAACGGCGCGCCTGGCTGGAGAAGGGACTCTTCGTGCCGTCGCACTCGGGATCGGATGCTTGAGCGCGTTGAGAATCAGAAGCTTACAGAACGGACCGAACTTCAGGACGTGAGAAAGTCCGCTGCTGTGCCAAGCGTCGCGGAGCTGCTGCAACTCCGGCTTGGTCAGGCGGAACGCGATCGGTCGATTCTCGGGCTCGCTCACCCGTATTACCCCGTAGTGTGACAGTCGATTCTGTAAACAGTATCGCACCGAATGCGACGAGAGTCAAGTGCCACGCAAAAAAAATGTCGGCGACCTGCAGAAGCCTGTTTCCGTGCGGTTTGACGAGCCTATTCTCAAGGTGCTGAGGGCGATCGCCCGCGACTCGCCCTCAGCGCGCGGCGAGACCAGCACGGTCGTTCGCTCGATCGTTACGATGTGGCTGACGACGACGGCTAAGCCACACGACGCATACGAGCGCGTCGCGCAGGTCGCGCACAAGAAGCGCGCGAGCTACGTCGCCGGCGTAAAAGAAGCTGAAGTTGATGCAGATAGCCCAGCAGAAACGCCGGGTCGTTCGAAGCGCGGAGGTCGGACAGGCGATAGGAAATGAATGCGTCAGCGGTGTTTTTCATGGGCACTGATTTACTTGGCTCACCGTACCACAAGGCCGATAAACGAGTTACGAGAAATCCGTGAAATGTATTTGACTCACCGCGAATGGTGAGTATAATACATAGAGTCAGGAATGGGCCTGACGGTGGAGAACGACAATGACGAGATACACGCGAGCGCAGGTGGTCATGGACGATGACACTGATCTGGCTGACCCCGGATACGTACTCCAGTACGACACGCGGGAGCAGTCGCATCTGACGGAACGTATCGACGCGACCGACCCAGAGGGAGCATTCCGCGAGGCTGCGAGGTTTCTTGGCCGCGGTCCCGTCGAATGCCCGGAATGCGGGAAAATCGAGGTGCGCGAAGGTGACTACGGCCTCTACGCTGTGTGCCCCTGCTGCGGGCCGGGCTGGGATTTGCTCACGTTGCCAGAGGCGAAATAGATGGAGACCCCAAAAACCCTTCTCGGAGCCGCGCGCTACTTCGCCGACGTGGAAGTCTGCGAGGCGTACATGCGGGAAATCCGCTGGGCGGGCGGCGAGCCCGTCTGCCCTGCGTGCGGCGTCACCGGCGACCGGATCGGCTCTATCGCGACCCGGCGCATGCTCCGCTGCAAAGACTGCCGCAAGCAATTCTCGCACAAGGTCGGAACGATCTTCGAGGATTCCCCGCTCGGCCTGGACAAGTGGTTCGTGGCCGTCTGGGCGATTGCAAACTGCAAGAACGGCATCAGCAGTCACGAACTCGGGCGGGCAGTCGGCGTCACGCAAAAGACCGCGTGGTTCATGCTCCACCGAATCCGCAAGGCGATGGAGATTGACGGCGACGGCGCGGGCTTCGACGGACCGACGGAAGCCGACACAACCTACGTCGGCGGCGTGGCCGCGAACATGCACAAGGCGCGTCGCGAGCGCGTCATCAAGGGCCGCGGCGCTGTCGGCAAGGTCGCCGTGCATGGCATCTTGCAGCGGACGACGACTATCGCGCCAAGCCAGGTCCGGGCGCTCGCCCTCGGTCGGGAGGACGCCGAAACCCTGCTGGGCGAAGTCCGCCGCAACGTGAAGCACGGTCGCGAGGTTTACACCGACGAATCGCGGTCGTACTCCGATCTGTGGCGCAGCCACCGGCACGCTGCGATTGACCATTCCGTCGCCTACGCTCGCGGCGCGATCCACACGAACGGGCTGGAGAATTTCTGGTCGCTGTTCAAGCGGGGCATCCACGGCACCTACGTAGCAATCGCCCCGTTCCATGTGTTCCGCTACGTCGCCGAGCAAGTTTTTCGATTCAACGAGCGAACCCGCGACGACGCGGGCCGCTTCCGTGAAGTGCTGTCGCGCGTGTTCGGCCGTCGCCTGACGTGGCGCGTGCTGTGCGGCGTTGACGGCGCAGGATTTATGACCCTCACTTGAAAGGATTCCAGTGGCAAAGAAACCCAGAGGATGGGGCGCGTTCGACGCGCTGGCGCGCAAACTGGCAGCAATTCCAAAGGACAAGGTGGACGCCGCGATCGCGAAGTCAAAGAAGCGGAAACGCCGGAAGTCAAAATGAATCGGACCGCACAACATCTAGTGGTGGCCTTTCGGGGTTTGGTGAGTCATGTCAATCAGTGCCTTTTTCATGCTACGATCCTTCGAGCATGGGCGGGCGCGAACGGGTCGTCCATGACCCGCAATTCCGTGGCCGGTTCGCGCCCGGAGGGCTGGCATCGGCCGACGCGGCCGATCTTGTGTTAGTCTAATGTTTGGTATCGGGCGAATCAAGAGCAATGCCGGAAATCTGGGTTGGAATCTTGTTCGCGCTGGCGTGGATTGCGGGGATGATCCTGCTGTCGCTGAGGAGACGGTGATGTCGGCAGAGGCAACCGCGGTGCTGGTGGCGTGGGCGATCCTGGCGGCGGTTTCGGCGGGCGTTGGGGGGCACATCGGGGCGATGCGCGGCCGCGACGGACTGGGAATCGGCCTGGGCCTGGTGTTTGGTCCGATCGGAATCGTTGCAGCGGCGTGCCTGCCGTCGACGGCGGAGCGGGCGGCGCGGGATGAGATCGAGACGGCCGCGGTGCGCGATTGGATGCGCCGTGAGCTGGGCGAAAACTGGAAACTCGACGATTTGAGTCGGTTGCAGGCGCGGGCCGAAGAGGCGAAGGAACGGGCCATCGAACGGGCCGATTGGCGGGCAAAGGCGCGGCAGCGTAGAGCGCCCAGGCCGAGCGCGACGCCGTCATTCGACGCCGACGTTGACGATGTGCGATTCGCGGAGTGGAGAGCGCGGGCAGCCCCGAGTAAATCCGAAGGGGAATTGACGGATCGGACTTGACCGGGATCAGTGCGGCGGTAGAGTGCCGCGCGAGCTCCTCACACCAGTTCGGCCCCGAGCGGCACGGATGCCGCGGGGCACACGATGCACACCAGTAGCGCAGGGACGCGCGGAAGTCTCTCACTGTCGGGATTGGGAATTCGGGATTGGGGCGCGGGAATCGCCGCGCTGGCGGCTTGCTGCGCACCGAGCCTGACGCTGGCGGCGACGCTGTGCGCGGCGGTGCTGGGGCTGGCGACGCTGGGGGGATGCGCGGCGACGAAGGCCGTGGACACGACCGCGGCGATCCAGGCGGTCACGGCGGGCGAGTCGCACGTCACGTACTCGGTGCTGGCGGGCGACGTGCTGGACGATCCGCAGTTCGCGGGCAAGTCGCTGCTCATTCCGACGGTTCCGGGCAAGGACGTCTCGTTCAAGCTGTACTACCCAAGCGGCCAGGTGCGGGCGGAACTCACAACGCAACGCTCGCACGTGGTCGACACGCTGCTGGCGGGGGCGGCGGGGATCGACGCGGAGAAATTCGCGGCCGATGAGCGGTTGCGGGCGTGGGTCAGCCAGGAGCGGGCGGCGTGGGTGGAGCTGTTCCGCGAACAGATGGCGGCGCGGAGCGCGGCGGGGCCGGCTGAGGCTTCCAATCCGAATCTCAAGCAGCAGTTCGCTGCTGAGTTTCTAGAACTTCTGAGGCAGGAGACAGGCCGGAGGCCTGCCCCCCAAATTCCGCCTGCCCCCCAGAGCAACCCGGCGGGCGCGACGGGTCCGTAGCACACCAAGCAGCGGGAACGGGGCTGCTGGCGGCAACGGGTTGCATGGGCCGCGTACCGCCGGCGCCTCCCCTGCGGATCGAAGAGTGGGGCGGGAACGGAGCGGGTGAATGGCCGGAATCGAGGACGTGAGAGACGAGCTGCGGGTGTGGCGCGAGGAATTCCGCGCCGACCTGCGTGGGCTGGTGGAAAAGCAGGAAGAGATGGCTACCGAACTCAGCGCGCTGCGCGCCGTGGTGGAAGAGGGCAACCGGCACCGCGACGGTTCGGTCGAGACGCTCTTCGACCTCGTGCGCGGCCACAGCGACCGGCTGAACCGGATCGAAACGGCGATGGTGGTGCGGTCGGACCATGACACGGTGCGGACCGACATCGCGGCGTTGAAGACGAAAATCGGGATGCTGGTCGTGGCGGTCGGCGCGCTGTCGGCGGCGGTGGGCGGATCGGCCGGGGCGATCGTGCAGGCGATCCTCAAGGGGTTCTAGATGGGGAGACCGGGCGGAGCCCGGCCCCCCAGAATAGCCAGGCCACAAAGGGAAGGCGATGAGCAAGGAAGCGCGGCGGCAGATGCGGGAAAACGAGGAGCGGCGCGGCGAAGTCGCGACGCAGGTGCGCAGCGCGATCAACCGGATCATCGTCGGATTGCGCACGGCCACGCACGAGCAGATCGCCGGCCTCGATATCGACGTGCTGCGGGCGCAGGTCGAGGCGCTGGCGAACGCCAAGACCGCGATGAGCGAGCTGCTGGCGGAGCGGGCGGAGCTGGTGCGCGAGGCGGCGAATTAGGGGCCTGAGAGACAAGAGAGACCGGGCGGAGCCCGGCCCCCCAGAGTTCGGAAGGCCCCCCAGAGCAGGGCAGAGCAGAGCAGTCAGGCTGAAGAAACTGGAATGCATGAGGAACGGCCGCACATGCTGGACCACGCGAGCGCCCGAGGCGACGGTGCGGATGGCGCGCGAGGCCGTGGCGGCCGGACGCGAGCCGGCGCGGCAGACGTACCGGCGGCTGAACCTGCAGCGGTTCGTGACGCTGGCGGCGTGGGACAAGACGGCGCGGCGGTGGAAGCGCGAGGCGGCGGCGCGGCGCGAAATGCCGGACGACGGGCGCGACGATTCGCCCGCTCGCGCGGGAGTTGGCTGTATGTCGGCATCCTCATCGCTGGCCTCCAATGCGTTGTCGCTGGCGGCGGAACTGCTGGCGGACATCCGCTCAGCGAAGGCGGCCGGGGCGAAGATGTACGAGCTGGTCGGGGCGCTGCGCGGCCTGATGGATATGGCCCGCTACGACCTGGAGACGGCGGCCGGAACGCGGGCAGAGGAGTTGCACGCGGCGCGGATGGCGGAATTGCGGAAGCGGCAGGAGGAGGCGCTGGAGGGCGTGACGACGCAGGCGGCGCTGACGCCCGAACAGGTCGCGGAAATCCGGCTCAAGGTGCTGGGGCTGTGAAGCGAAAATCCACCCAACCCGATGGGTCGAATGGCGCTGGCGCGGCGGAGCAATCCGCCGCGCCAGATGCCGTTTCGGTCGTCGCGCCCTACGAGTACCAGCGCCGCATGGCGCGGAACCTCAGTCGGCTGGCCATGTACGAATGGTCACGGCAATCGGGCAAGAGCATGGGCTGCGCGCTGGCGATCAACGACGACATCCTGCGGACCGAGGCACAGGGCCGGCGCACGCTGTGGACGCTCATCAGCCGGTCGCTGCTGCAAGCCAAGGAGCTGCACCGCAAGGTGCGCAGCGTGGGCGAGGCCGTGATGATGGCGCGGCGCACGCTGAAGGGCATCGAAGAGGGGACGGGCACGGACGATCTCGACAAGACGACGTTCGAGCTGACATATCCGGGCGGCTCGCGCGTGATCGTGGTGAGCGGGCATCCCGACGCGGCAGCCGGTTACACGGGCAACGTGTGGTGGGACGAGGTCGGGCTGACCAAGAAAGCGAACGACCTGTTCGGCGCGGCGTATCCCGTGATCTCGCGCGGCACGCTGCGCTTCATCATGACGTCGACGCCGCGGCCGGGATTCTGGTACCGCCGCTGCGACATCGCCGGCCAGCCGGAAAGCGGCTGGACGTTCGATCGGCTCACCATCCACGACGCGATCGCGCAGGGCTGTCCGATGGACGCAGACGAGCTGCGGCGCGGCCTGGCGGACGATCTCAAGTGGCGGCAGGAGTATCTGTGCGAGCACATCGACGATGACGTGTGCTGGCTGCCGTGGGAGCTGATCGTCAACAGCACGGACGACGCCGCTACGAGCGAGCCGGCGATCGGCATTCCGGCGCCGGACTGGATCCAGGAGCCCGTCTACGCCGGCTGGGACGTGGCGCGCTGGCAGAACCTGTCGGTCGGCTGGTTTGCGTCCAAGCGCGGCAACCGAATGACGACGCGCTGCCTGCTGGTGATGCAGCGGATGACGTTCGAGGCGCAGATCGCGGCGATGAAGGCGACGGCGGCGCGCTTCCCGCGCTTCACGCGGCTGTGCATCGACGCGACCGGCATGGGCGAGATGGTAGCGGAGGTCGCGCAGAAACAGATCGGGCGGGTCGAAGCGGTCAAGATGACGGGCGGGGTCAAGGAGGTGATCGCCGGCGATCTGCGGCGCGTGATGGAGGAGCGGAACTTCCTGGTGCCCGACGACGACGCGATCCGCAGCGACTTTCACAGCGTGCACCGCACGATGACGGCGGCGGGAAATCCGCGGTTCGAGGGCGAGAGCGAAGGCAGCCATGCGGACCGGTTCTGGGCGGCGGCGCTGGCGGTGCACGCGGCGATTCAGCCGGGCGGGGCGCTGACGATCGAGGACGCGGGAATGCTGGATCGCATCGGAGAAAGGGTCGGCCGGTCGCGGATCGGAGCGAGGAACGAATGGACGTTCTGACGCCTGCGACCGATGTTCCTCGGACGACGGCCGGGCTGCCGAAGGCGGATGATCCGCGCGGGCTGGAGCTGGGCGCGCCAGCGCTGCGCTTTGACGGCCTGGGCCGCGCATCGCAAACACTGCTCGGCGACATCACGCCTGCGAGGATCTCCAGCACGTTCCAGGCGGCGGAACGCAATGTCGCGCAGCAGATCGAGCTGGCGGTCGCGATGGAGGAGTCGGACGACCACCTTAACGCGACGCTGGAATTGCGGCGGGCGTCTGTACTTCGCCTGGAGCGGCACGTCGAGCCGGGCGATGCAGATGATCCGACCAGCCAGGAGGCGGCCGACGCGGCCGAAGAAATCGTGTCGGCCGCGTGGTTCCATCACCTGTGCGATTGGCTGCTGCGGGCGGTGTGGCACCAGTGGGCCGCCGCGGAGATCCGCTGGAGCGTGTCGGCGGCGCGGTGGACGCCGATCGGGTATCGCGCGGTAGAGCCGGCGCGCTGGCATTTTGATCGCGACGGAAATCCGCAGCTCATGCGACGGATCGGAAACATCAGCGACCTGCTGCCACCAACGGCAGGCAAGTTCGCCACGCATACCTACGCCAGCGTGTACGGGCAGCCTGGCAAGTATGCCAAGGTGCGGGCGATCGCCAAGCTGTGGTTCCTGCTCCGGCTCGACATGATCGGCTGGGGCGAGATGATCGACTCGTGGGCGTCGCCCTTCGTGCATTTCCAGTACGACGAGACGATCGGCGAAGAGCGCATTCAGAGCGTGATCGACCGGTTTCTGGAGCTGGCGGCGCGAAAGTGCGCGGCCACGCCGACCGGCGTAAATCTGACCATGCACGATGTTCCGGATCAGAGTCCGCATGAGCGATTCCAGGACTTCGGACGGCGTGCGATCAGCCGCTACCTGCTCGGCCAGGACAGTTCACAGACGGCGATCGAAGGGCAGACCACTGGCGCGACGCTGCAAGGCGACGTGCGCGACGACGTCCGCGACATGGATGCGCGGCTGCTCGACACGTCCATCAATGAGACACTGCTGGCGCCGTGGTGCGCGTGGAACTTCGGTCCGGAGGTAGCGCCGCCGCGGCTGGTGCACCGCATTCGAGAGGAGCGCGACCCGGAGCAGACGGCCCGCGTGATCGCCGCCGCACAGCAAGCCGGTCTGCGCGTGCCGCTGGACTGGGCGTATCGGAGTCTGGGGATTCCTCAGCCGGATGCCCAGGAGCCGGTGCTGATGCCTATTCCGCCGGCGCCGGCACGAATGTTCGGGGCGCGATTCGTGGGAAGAGACCGGGCGGAGCCCGGCCCCACAGAAACTGGCCCCACAGAAAAGACTGGGCTGGAGGGGGTTTCGACGGCCGTTCGAGCGGCGGCCGAAAAGGCCGGCTCGTTCGAGGAATTTCTAGGCGGCGTCCAGGAGGCGGTGTTCGGGGCGGGCGTCGATGACGAGGCGCTGCGGACGGCGGTGCTGGGGGCGTTCGCGGCGGGACGGCTGGAGGAGGCGGAGAGGATTGGTGGTCGTGGGAGTAAGGAGACCGGGCGGAGCCCGGCCCCCCAGAGGCTGGCCCCCCAGAGGCTGGCCCCCCAGAGGCTGGCCCCCCAGAATCAGCGCCGAGCCCGCGCACTTGTTCGCGGCAGCGGCACGGCAATCTCGGTTCTGGCGGGCGAGCTGACGCGGGCGCGCTTGACCGAGGCGATCGACCAGCTCGGACAGCGCACCGACGTCATGCCGAAGCCAGAGTTCCTGAAGCTGCACGGGCAGGCGCGGGCGCGGGCGTGGACGGTGGCGCGGGTGGCGGAGCTGGATGTGCTGCGCGACCTGCGGGCGGCGGTCGGCCAGGCGGTCGAGGGCGGGCAGACGTTCCGCGAATTCCGCGACTCGCTGAACACGGTGATGGAGACGCGCGGCTGGGGCGGACTGGAGCCGTGGCACGCGAAGCTGGTGTACACGCAGAACGTCGCGATGGCGCACAGCGCCGGACGCAGCACGCAGGCGCGCGACGCAGGCGCCACGCTGTGGCGAAAGCTGCCATCGGACAGCGTCACGCCGCGCAGCGAGCATGCGAGGTACGACGGGCAGGTTTTCTCTTTCGGCGACATGACGCCGCCGCCGTGGGGCTTCGGCTGCAAGTGCAACTGGGAGCCGGTGCTCCCCGGAGAGGAAGAGGCGCCCACCGCGGAGATCCGCGGGCCGGCCGATCGGCCGCCCGGGGCGGAAGAGTTCGAGTGGGACGCGGGCCACTACTTCCGGCCGCTGACAGTGCGGCGGGGCGAGTACCCGCGCGAGCTGTGGCCGCTGATCGACGCGGCGGCGCAAGACACGAACGCACTGCTGAAGGTGACGCAATGACGCTGGTGGCGAAGATCGGCGGAGAGCCGGCGCGGGAGTTCCGCCTTTACCCGTTCGGTGCAGTAAAGACCGACAGGCCGGCGGCGGGCGGGGATTTCGTGTTCACGCGCGCGATGGCGGAGCGGGCCATCGCGTGGTTCCGCTCGCTGGGGCGCAAGCTGAAGATCGATTACGAGCATCAGACGTACCCGAAATTCAACACGCGGCCCGACGGGCTGTCTCCGGCGGCCGGCTGGATCGGCGGCATGGAGGTGCGCGACGACGGCCTGTGGATGACGCAGGTCGAATGGACGCCGGCGGCGGCCGAGATGCTGCGGCGCGGAGAGTATGCGTACTACTCACCGGTGACGTTTTTCGCGGATGAGAAGTTCTCGGAACTGGAGAGCCTGGGCGCCGTCGGCCTGACCAACGACCCGGCCATGTGCGGCGTGCAGATGCTGGCGGCGATGCGGGCCAGCGTGATGGCGGAGACGGGGGATAGCGCGAGACAACCCAATCTGGGCGCCGGCTCGCCGGCCGGCAGTCGGGAAGGTCCCGGCGCGGCTGGCGATGAGCGTCCCAAGGAGATGCTCATGGATGAGCTGAAGAAACTGCTCGGGCTGCCGGCCGACGCCTCGGAGGCGGACATCATCACGGCGGTGCGCAGCCTGACCGGGAAGAGCGACGACGTGACCGCCGCCAAGAACGAAACGGTCGCGACGATCGCCAAGGCGCTCGGTGTTTCGCTCGATGCGAAGGCAGAGCACGGCGCTATCCAGCAGGAGCTGGTTGCGGCGGTCAAGGCCAAGCTGGAGGGCGGCGAGTCGCTGGCTGGTCGCGTGACGACGCTGGAGCGCGACAACGCAGAGCTGCGCAAGCGGGCGCAGCGGGCGGAGTTCGAGGCGCTGATCTCCGGTCCGGAACACGCCGGCAAAATTCCGCCCGCACAGGCCGAGTTGTTTTTCGGCATTTTCGCGCGCGACCGCAAAGAGTTCGATGCGGTCCTGTCGGCGATGCCCAAGCAGGTGGGCGGCAACGCGGCGCTCATTGCGGGCGGCGCGCAGGCCGGCGCGTCCGACGGCGACAAGCCCGTGTTCCTGCGGCGCATCGACGAGGTGAAGGCGCGCGACAAATGCTCGTACCTGGTCGCGCGGCGCACCGCGATGAAGGAGTTTGCGGCGGATTACGCGGCGTACACGAAGCACAACTAGCAGGCGGGCGCAGGCTGACGGCCTGCGCGGTCTGCACAACGAGGAGAGCCAAGGATGGCAGTGCAACAGAGAGACACACTCACGTTCGTCGCCGGGGAAGCGCTGGCCGCGTACCGCCGCGTCAAGCGGCACTCGACGCCGACGCAGGTCGTCTACGCCGACGCTTCGGACGGCGACTCGTGGATCGGTGTCACGGCGCATGCGGCCGCGTCGGGCGATCCGGTCACGATCGACCTGCGGTCCGAAAACGTCACACTCAAGATGGTGGGCACGGAGGCGATCGACAACGGCGACGCGCTCTACCCGGAAAACGACGGCAAGGTCAGCGACACGGCCGGGACGGTCATCATCGGCCAGGCGATGAACGCTACGGCCGGCAGCGGCGAAGTCGTCGAAGTGCTGCCGAACGGCGCGAGCGGCGCCGTCCCGAGCGACGAGTCGGTCGGGAATCTGGACGACGGCGGAGCGATCCCGATCCACATGACGGTCCTGGCGACAGCGACTGGATCGACCGCCATCCCCAAGCCGGCCCGCAAGCTGCGGATGGTGAACGCCTGGTGCTACAACCGCGGCACCTCCGACAGCAACGTCAACCTGCTGAACGCCGCCAACACGGCGACGCGCGCGAGCGTCGCAGCCGGAACGACGGCCGACGTCTTCAAGCAACTGGAAATCACGGATGCTCAATATGAGGTGCTGGCCACGAGCACGCTCTATGCGGATATCAGCACGGCCAGCGCGACGGGCGTCGAAGTGCACGTGCTCGCGATTCCCGTGACGTAGTCCGCGCCCAGGAACGGGAGAGATGTATGACGGCGACCGTGATGGTGGCGATTCCTACGGCCGGGCATCCGCATCCGGACGCGATCGATTCGATCCTGCGGGCGGCGGCGGAATACGGCGCGCCGCTCTGCTGGTCGCAGATCGCGCCGCGCGACGTGAACCGAAACCGCATCGCGCAGCGATTTCTCGATGACGGCCACGATTGGCTGTGCATGATCGACGACGACCAGGTCGTGCCGGAAGGCGCGATCAAGAAGCTGGTCGACGTTGGCGAGCAGAACGGCGGCGCGGTCGTAATCGCCCCCACGCCGATCCTGATGGATGAGCGGCTGCTCGTGAACGTGGCGCTGCACGGAGTGACGCCGCGTCGCTGGCCGTCGCTGCACGCCTGGGACACGAGCCGACCGCCGTTCCGGGTGAGCGTCGGCGGAACCGGCATGGTGCTGATCCGCCGCGACGTGTTCACGCGGCTGGAGTTTCCGTGGTTCACCGAGCGCTACGGAGACGCGCGAGGATCCGGAGCGCAGACGGAGGATGTGATCTTCTGCGAGCGCGTGGACGCGGCCGGCATGGAGATCTGGTGTCACCCGGCCGTGCTGTGCGGCCACATGAAGTGCGTCAACCTCTTGCGCGTGTGCACGGCGCGCGAGCTGGAGCTCGGACATTTCGTGCGAAACAAGGAAGCAGCCCGCGACGGATCGCGGTAGCAGACCACTGCTCGCAGAGCGGTGGCACGATGCAAGAAAGGACAGGCACATGGAAGTGATTCTGGTGATCGTGATTGTGGCGGCGCTGCTGCTGATGGGCGGGCCGCTCTACGCCGCGCAGGCGTCGCTGGCGACGCCGCGCATCGACCTGGCGAACGGCATGCAGGAGCTGGCCGACGAGGAGGGCAAGTACATCGCCGGCCAGGTGGCGCCGGACCAGACCGTCGAGAAATCCACCGCCACGTACCCGGTGCGGCCGCGCGAGGACGCCGGACGCCTGGAAGCCCGCACGGGCCTGCGCGGCGTGGATGGAACCTATCCGCGCGGGACGATCGCGTGGGACGAGCGCACGTACACGTGCAAGGAGTACGGGTTCGAGGTCAGCAAGGACGACCGCCAGTTGCGGCAGTTCGCCAGCGACTATGGTTTGGACATCGACGAGGCGGCGGCCCGCTGGTGCTATTTCCAGGTGCTCAAGCAGCGCGAGAAGCGCGTGGCTGACGCCGTCATGGACGCCACCACGAACTTCACGGCCGGCCAGGGCAACTACACGGACGTGAGCGCCACGCCGTGGACGACGACGTCGACGGACATCCTGGTGCAGATCCAGAACGCGCAGGCGGCGGTGCAGGCGCTGACGGGCGAGGTGCCCATGTCGCTGGCGCTGTCGTACAAGCGCTTCCAGAACCTCATCAACAACGACGACATCGTCGGCAAGATCGGCAACACCCGCGACAAGACCGTGCAGGCCATCGCGGCCGTGGTCGCGCCGATGCTGGGGCTCTCCGAGCTGCTGGTCGGCTACGGCGTCTACAACTCCGCCGCGGAGGGCGCCGCGTGGTCGGGCACACGCTTCTGGTCGGAGACGTATGCGAATCTCTTCGTGAAGCGCACGTCGATCGAACAGCCGGGCCTGATTCTGTCGCTCCGCTACGCGGCCGATTCCCCGCAGGTGATCGTGGTCGAGGAGTACCGCGACGAACGGTCGCGGGCGAGCATCGTGCGGGCGCGGCAGACGGTGACGGAAGAGCTCGCCGACGTGCTGTACGGGCACCTGTTGAAGGTCGTCTAGTGCCGCTGGCGGCAGAAGGGAGTGACCGTGGCCAGAAGGGAACAGGTCGAAACGCCGGCGGCGCCGGAGGTGGAAACGCCGGCGGCGCCGGAAATCCGCCGGGGAATCGATGAGGCGTTGGCTCTGTGCGCGCGATTCGAGCGGCGCTTCCCGGAAGCGCGGCGCGGCTTCAAGCAGATCGCCGAAGTGCTGCGCAGCATCGGAGCGTAAGACGTGTCGTACATCACGCAGGAACAACTTGAGGCGCGTTTCGCCGGCCTGCGCTGGTGGACGGATGACGCCGCGGCCGGGGCGATCGACGGCGACATCGTCGCCGAGGCGATCGCCCTGGCCGGCGGCAAGATCGACCAGGCGGCCATGCAGCAGTACAGCGTGCCGCTGACGCTGACCAACAGCAGCACGGCCGCGGCGGTGCGCGAGGCGGCCGGGGCGATCGCGGGTTATTACCTGTGTTCGCGCGTGCAGGACCGCGAAGTGCCGGCCAACATGGCCGCGATGTACAAGGACGCGATCGACTGGCTTGAGAAACTCGCGAATGGAAAGGTCTACCTGGCCGGAGAAAGCACCGCCGAGGTGGCGCGCCCGGCTGGTGGGATCGTGATCGCAGGCGGAGAGGCGGTCGTAACGCGCGAGAGCATGGGTGGACTGTAGAGCAGGGAACAGGGAACAGGGAACAGGGAACAGAGCATGAAATACACGATCGAGCGGCGCGGCGGGGCGCCGGTGGAAATCGAAGGGCCGGACAAAAGCGAAGGCGCGGCGGCGGCGGCGTTCGGAAGCGCGGCGAGCGCGGCGCAGGCCACGCCGCGGGACATGCAGGTGCTGACGCTCTGGCTGGGCGAGCGCGAGCTGGGCCGGGCCAGCGTGCCGGCGGAGCTGGCGGACGTGGTTTGCGAGGCGGTCCGGGTTGCGCTGGCGCTGCAGGAAGAGACCGGGCGGAGCCCGGCCCCCCAGAGCCCAGCCCCACAAGACTGAAGGGCCGCGCACTTGGGGAGAAGAGACCGGGCGGAGCCCGGCCCCCCAGCGGCCGGCCCCCCAGAGCCTGGCCCCCCAGAGCCAGGCCCCCCAGAGTTCGTTGGTTGGCCACACGGAATTGAGGCGCGGACGTGCCGCTGAGCGAACCGTATAGCGCGCTGTTCATCGCGATCAAGACGGCGCTGAGCGCGGCCAGCGGACCGTTCACGGCGGCGAGCGCCGTCGAGTACTGGATTGACGATGAGGCCGACTGGCTGCAGCCCAGCGAGCGGCTGCGGTCGGCCATGGCGCGGACGCTGCCGCACTGCCTGATCTGCTGGCCGGGCGAAGGGGCCGACCCGCGAATCGGCGGCGGCGAGAGCCACCGCGAGAACGTGGACGTGGTGATCCGGTACGCCTGCGGCGCGCCGCAGGGCGGCGAGGACTACGAGCAGGCGCTCTTCGCGGACGGCTCCACGACGCCGTACTTCGGAGAATTCGTGACGCGCAAATGGGTGCTGGACGCGCTGTTCGGACTCGCCACGGTGGGCGCGTTCGAACTCCCGCCCGAGCTGATCGGCACGCGCAGCGTGACGCTGGAGCGGCCGGGGGCGATCGGTCGGGCGCTGGCGTTTCGGTTCGGATTGTTGCACGAGTAGTGCGGCTGGGCGGCCGCGTGACGGAGGTTGCGGAAAGGGCCACGGATGGCCGCGCAACGCATATTCAATCTGTTCGCCGCGCAGACGGGCACGTCGGGCACGGGCGGGTCGCCGACGCAGATCGTCGGGCCGCAGTCGCTTTCGATCTCGCACGGCTTCCGCGAGATCGTGGCCGACGAGAGCGACGGCGTGCTGGTCACGCCCGCGCAGGACCGCGGGGCGTGGTTCGCCGAGGGCACGCTGGAGCACCGCGACATCACCACGTGGATGGCGCAACTGGCGCTGTGGGAGGCGGCGGCGACGGGCCGCGCCATCCTGGCGGAGGGCCGCGAGGTCGGCGCGGCGACGGTGACGCAGATCATCTGGAAGCGCACCAGGCTGGTGTCGAGCGCGCTGCGGCTGATGACGAACCAATATGCCTCGTGCAGCTACGGGCTGCGCTCGTCGTGCGCGGCGGCCAGCGACACGCAGGATGATGAGCTGTCGTTCACCTCGGGCGGCACCAAGACGGCCACGATCGGCAGCGGGAAGCGGACCTACCGGATCGTCAGCGCGATCCACAACTCGGTGCAGGCGTTCGCGTGCGACGGGATCAACATCAACGTGCAGGGGCAGGCGCAGGCCAGCGTGGGCGACGCCGAGTTCGGCGAGACGGTCGAGGTCGGGCCGTACCGCGTGAGCGGCGACATCACGTTTCTGGATTACACGGTGGCGAGCCTGCTGGCCAAGGCGCAGACGCTGATGGCGGCGGCGGCCGCGTCGCTGGCGCTCGTGCTGACGCAGCAGGGCGGCGGCAGCACCAGCACGCTGACGCTGGCATTGGTGAAGTTCTTCAGCGTCAGCGAAGCGATCCGCAGCGGCGACTACTGGAAGGCGACGCTGAAGTTCGGGTGCGAGGGCGTGAGCGGGACGACGCCCTACGGACTGGCGAGCGGAACGAACAAGATCATCACGATCGCGTAGGCTGGGGAGACCGGCCGGAGGCCGGCCCCCCAGGTTGCAGAGCCTGGTCCACCAGAATGAGACCGGCCGGAGGCCGGCCCCCCAGAGAGAGAGCGAATGGCCGATAGCCCGAAGGAAATCCTGAGCTACAAGCTCGATCTCGCCGAGGTGGAGAGCGGGGCGCGGCGCATGCAGGCGCTGCTGGCGGAGATCAGCACGCGCAAGGCGGCCGGGCAGGAGACGCTGGGGCTGGAGGAGCAGCTACAGCGCGAGGCGGCGGCGATGGGACGGCTGGCGCCGCAGGCCAAACAGGCCGAGAGCGCGACGGCGGGGCTGCTGAAGGAGAAGGAGAAGCTGGCCAGCGTGGTCGGGCTGCTGGGCGGACAGTTCGGCGGGATGTTAGGGCAACTGGCGAACGTCGTCGCAATGATCGGCACGGGCGGCAAACTGCTGATCGGATTCGGTGCGGCGCTGGCGGGCATCACGGCGGGCGTCGAGGCGTATCGACAATTCTCGCAGTCGATCAAGGAGGCGGTCGAACAGCAGGAGAAGCTCAATGCGGCGATCGAGGAGGCCAACCGGCTCAGGTTGGGGCGGGCCGAAAGTATAGCGGCGGAGCTGGCGAAGGCGGGCCAGGCCACGCCCCGCAACGTGGCCGCGGCGAATGCGATGGACGTCAAGCTGCGCGAGAGGTTCGGCCTGCCGGACGACGTGTCGCGCGGCATTGCCGCGCAGGCGGCCGGTGCCGGGATTGGCGACGTGGAGACGGCGGCACAACTGGCGATGCTGCAAATGCGCGGCGCTCGGATCGAAGGGATGGAATCCATCGACAAGGCGCTGGCGCAGATGGAGCGGGATGCGGAGCTCGGACCGCAACTACTGGCCGAGGCACAGGCATTCTCTCAGACGCCCGGCGCCATCCATACGCGCGCGCTGGCGCTGGGCGAAGAAAAGATGCCGCCGCGGACACGGGCGATGAGCGATGCGTTTGAGTCACTGAAGCGCGCCGGCACGTTGCCGGCGGGCGTCGATTCGCCCGAGAAGCTGCGCGGTTTGATCGAGGAATACGAACGGTGGGACGAACTCGTGCGGAACTACGCCAGTATCGGCGCGGACCCGACGCAATCCGCGCCCGCGCGGGCGGCGATAAGGGGCCGTGACGCTTTCGCAGCCAAGACGGGCGTGCTGCCGGCGATTCAGTTCATTCAGCAGGTCGAGCAATTACAGCGCGGCGAGCGCGACACGCTGCCTTCCGACACATCACCGGAGCCGGCGCGGCCGGGGGTGGAGCGCGCGGAGCGCGCCGTCACGCTGATCAATCAGGACAACCGGCAGGTTTTGAACATCGGCACGCTGTTCAACGGCGGGGCGCGGAACCCGATGACGTACAACAAGCCGGGCGCGGCGACGCTGAGCGGGCACGATCGGGCGGCGCCGAATTGAGGGGAGACCGGCCGGAGGCCGGCCCCCCATGAGGCCGGCCCCCCATGAGGCCGGCTTCCCACGAGGCCGGCCCCCCATGAGGCCGGCGCCCTATGAGGGACCAAGTGAATGCCGCTGCGGATGACCAGCGATCGGGCGCACGAGCGAACGCTGGGGCGGCTGCGCGCCCGGCTGGGCTCGCTGCTGCCGGCGACGCGGCAGGTGGGCGAATGGGTGGCGCGCGAAGCGCGACGGCGCGCGCCGGTGGGCTACGGAAGCGGCGCGCTGAAGCGCAGCCTCACACACCGCGAGCCAAACGACGCCGAAACGACCCTCATCAGCCCGCTGCCGTATGCGCTGGCGCAGCAGTTCGGCGCGAACATCCGCGGCGGCGGAGCGCACTCGCGCATCCAGCCGAAACCCAAGATGCTGGCGATTCCGCTGTCGCTCGAGGCGCGGCGGCTGAGCGAGATGCTGGGCGCTGCGCAGTCGCTGCGGCGCATCCCCGGACTGGAGATGTTCGAGTCGCGAACCGGGCGGATGTTCCTGGTGCGGCACCTGGACCAGGCCGACAAGGGCAAGCGCGGCTTCAAGAAATACCGCGGCCGCTCGTTCGCGACGCGGGTGATCCGCGGGCGGATGGAGTTTTTGTTCATCCTGCTGCCGGCGGTGAAGCTGCAGGCGAACCCCGCGCCGCGCGGCTATGCGCCGCGGGGCGAAGAGCCGGAGTTTCGCGTGGCGGTGGGACGGATTCTGCGGAGGTTCTTGCGGGGAGTGGCGTGAGTGCCGGACCCGCATCGCGGTCGCTGGGTTCGCTCCCTGACGGTCGCGGCTCTGATCGGAGATCGGGAATGCCGAACGTGCGGGAGCAGTCGATCGGGGAGCACGGCGTGCGGATCGTCGGCAGCGACGGGCGCGTCTTCACGGCCAATCGGGGCCAGCTTCGAGCGCTGTTCGAACGGCAGAAAAACGGCGATCGAGAGCAGCGGCGGCGCGGGTTCAGCGGGGCGCTGCAGGGACTGATGCGCGAGGCGCTGGGGGCGGAGCAGATCGGATCGATCGAGGCGGATGTGGATGAGGCCGATGGAAGGCCGACGAGGATGGAAGTGAGTAGCGAGTAGCGAGTAGCGAAGAGCGAGTTTCAGAACACGGGAGCGGCGCGGATGGCGGTGGTGGCGTTCAGTGGATTCGAGACGGGCGACGCGGTCGAGGCGGCGGCGCTGGCGGGAACGGCCAGCGTCCAGTCGTCGATCGTGCGCAGCGGCGGTTATGCGCTGCGCATCAATCCGGCGACCACCGCGACCGGCTCGTACCTGCTGCGCGGCGTCGGGGCGACGGGGGCGAGCGCCGAGATGTCGCTGACGAACGCCTACGTCACAGCCTGGCTGTACATCGCGACGCTGCCGGCGGCCGACTCGGAGGAAATCCTGCGCGTGGCGGCCGGCGGGGCGCTCAAGGCGGCGCTGCGGATCGCCAGCGACGGCACGCTGTCGCTCTACGACCAGAGCGGCGGAGGACTGGTGGCGGCCGGCGCGACGGTGCTGAGCACGGGCCGCTGGTACGAGATCCGGCTGCTGGTCGGGACCGAGAGCGGCTTCGGTGCGAGCGACGCTCCTTACTCGCTGGCGATCGACGGCGCGGCGGAATTCAGCGGCTCGAATGGATCGCTGGCGGAAGGCGTCGGCACGCGCGTCTACGCCGGGAAAGTCACGAACCGCAACGGCCAGAGCATCGACGTGTACTGGGACGATCTGGTAGTGGACGATGCGGCGTTCTGCGCCAACCCGCGGGTGGTGCGGCTCGATGTGGACGGGGCTGGCAACTACACGGCGTGGACGGGAACGAGCGCGGACATCGACGACGTGCCGCACGATTCGGACACGACGTACCTGGCGTCGAGCACCAGCGGGCAAGCCGAGACGGGCGCACTGGAAACGCTGGGCAACGCGGGCGGACAGCACGCGGTCAAGTCCGTCAAGGCGATCGCGATCGTGCGCGATGAGGGCGGATCCTCGTCGCTCAAGCTGCGGCTGCGGAGCGGGAGCACGGACAGTGACACCACGGCGGCCGATCCGGGGAGCACGTATGTCGCGCGATGCGCCTATCACGCGACCGACCCGGCGACGGGTGCGACGTGGGCAACGGATGCGCTGATCGGCGTCGAGGTCGGCGTGGTGAACAACGCGAACGTGGCGGTGCGCTGCACGGCGGCGTGCGCGATGGTGCTGTTTGTGCCGGTGGTGCCGGTGTTCGCTGCGCATCATCGCAGACGGAGGGCGGCATGAGCGACAACGGCAAGACCACGCGGGCGCGGCGCAGGCCGTCGGCCGAATCGGCCGCGACGCTGGCGATCGATTACCTGCGGCTGGTGCAGCAGATCGAGCATCCAGCCGACGGGCCGGGCACGCGCGAGCTGTCCATCCTGGAGTAGCGGGTGCGCGACGCGGCACTGAATCACGTGCGGCGGGTGCTGACGGATCGGGAGTGATGACTAGAGGCACAGGCTAATAGCCTGTGCCACACGGAGCGGACGATGCGGTTTCTGAGACAATCGACGGCGACGGCGGTGCTGGTCGGGCCGTTCCTCGACGACACGGACGGCAAGACGGCCGAGACGGCGCTGACGGTCGCGTCGATCGACGTCGACGTCTACAAGCACAGCGACACGCATCCGCTCACCAAGACGGACATCACGCCGGCGGCGAGCGGATCGTCGAACGACATGGCGCACGTGGCCAACGGCTACTACTCGCTGGAGCTGACGGCGGGGAACACGGACACGCTGGGGCGGTTCGAGCTGACGGCGAATATCAGCGGGGCGCTGCCGGTGTGGCATGAGTTCATGGTGCTGCCGGCGAACGTGTTTGATTCGCTGTTTGGAAGCGACAAGCTCGACGTGGCGGTGGTCGAGATGAGCGCGGGCGTGGTGACGGCGACGGTGATCGCCGACGGAGCGATCGACGCGGGCGCGATCGCGGACAACGCCATTACGGCGGCGAAGATCGCGGCCGACGCGATCGGAGCAAGCGAGCTGGCGGCCGACGCCGTGACGGAGATCGCCGCGGCGGTTGCGGCGCCGAGCGCGGCGACAATCGCATCGACGCTGCTGGCGGCGACGAACACCAGCAGCAACAGCCAGACCACGGTGGGCGGCCAACTGCGCCGCGCGCATGCGCTGGCGGGCGGGACGGAGGTGAGCAAGGACCACGCCGCGGCCAACCCGACATGGGTGCATCGCAATGAGGCGGACAGCGCGGACCTGATTACGCGGACGCGCACAGTGAGCGGAGACGTGGAGACGGTGACGCCGAGCTAGATGCACAGGCTGATAGCCTGTGCCACACGGAAGCAGGAATGACGAAGCACGAGAAGATCAACGCCGGGAATCTCGACGCGGCCGCATGGCGGGCGCGATGGGACATGGGTCTGGCGTGGGTGCTCGGGCCGGGCGCGTTCGACGCGGGCTCGTTCCTTGACGCCGGCGCGCTGATCCTGCGGCGCTGGACGGGCCAGAAATATCCGCAGCCCGAGGCCGGCGCGGCCGTGGGCTTCGCACTGCGGCCTGCCACGCGCGTGGCGAGCGACGACAGCGCGGACTATCTGAGCGACGCGGTGTACTGGCATTTGGTCGACGTGGCGAGCGCCGGCGGCGTGCTGGCGCCGCGCATGGAGCACACAGCGCAGCCGGCGGTGATGAACCTGTTGTCGAACGTGCTGGTTCCGAACCCGCCGGCCGACCTGGCGGTCGAACAGACAACCGGCGGGACGGCCATGCTGAGCTGGCGCTACATGGAGGAGGCGCAGCAGGCGGCGCCCACGCACTTCGACGTATTCACGGATCAGGGCAGCGGGCTGATCAGCAGCACGCCCTACGCGACGGTGAGCTACGTGGCGGGCCAGCGGCTGTACGCCTGGGAGTCGGGCGGCGGCGTGGCGGACAACTGGCTGTGGATCGTGCTGGCGGACGCGGGCAGCGCGCAGTACTCGCTGACGCCGCGGCCGCTGGGCGGCTCGGAATATGGCGGAGGCGCGACGATCGGGGCGAGCGACACGTACCTGGACCTGAGCGCGGAACTGGCGGTGCGGCTGCGGGAGCGCAGCTCGCCGCCGGCGACGCCGAAAGCGCCGGTGTTCGCATGAGAGCCGTGCGGGCGATGGTGCCGATCGAGGTGAGCCGCGAGACGGCCCGGCTGGCGCTGTACGGTCCGGGACTGGACGGAGCGATCAACACGGACAGCGCGCAGTGCGTGCACGCGGCGCGGCAGCGCGGCGGCGCGGTGCGCTACGGCCGCGGCCGCTACGGGCACGTGCCGTTCGGCTCGCACCGCGAGCGGGCCGGCTACGGACGCTCGCCGCTGGGCCGCGGGCCGCTGGGGCACGAGCGGAAAATGCTTTCGCTGGCCGCAAGCCGCGAGGTCGAGCATGGCGTGTTCGAGTACGGCGCCGAGGCGCGCGACCGGTTCGGCAACGTGAGCGCGTCGCTGGCGACGGCCACGCTGTTCGTCGCGGATGCGCCCGAGGGCGTGCGCGGGGCGGAGATCGGGCCGCTGGGCGCCGGGTTTCAGGTGACGATTTCGTAGGAGCCACGGATGGCGAAGACGTATCCAACACCCGAGCAGATCTCGACGGCGGCGGCCGATGCGCTGGGCGGGACGACGCACACGCAGACGGCCATCCCGTTCATCGCGGACGGCACCGACGAGAGCTCCACGCCGACTGTCTTCCAGCAGCTCATGCGCAATGAGCAGATGGTGCGGCGGGTGCTGGCGCGCGGCTGCAAGCTGATGGCGGTGAAGACCGACACGCTGGAGATTGCGGTTTTCCCCAGCGAGTACCGCGAGGCGGACGACGACGACGCGGTGTTTGAGGATGGCGCCACGGGCGTGGCGCTGACGGCCGACGAGACCAACTACGTCTACCTCGACATCGCCAGCAACACGATTCTGGTGGACATCACGGGCTGGCCGGCCGACAAGAGCACGTTCATCCCCATCGCCAAGTACGTCTGCACGAGCGACATCGTGACAAGCGATGAGGACGCCGACCAGCTGCACCTGGCGCTGCTGTGGACGCGCACGGCGGCCGCGGCGATCAGCGGGACGAGCGCGACTTCGTTTTTGCTCGACAACGACAACGCCGGGGCGGAAGCGACGCAGCAAATCCAGTTCGAGCGCGGGGCGACCGACCCGGAAAATGCGGCGATCGAGTACGACGCCACGAATGACCGGTTCAATTTTCGATTGCAGCACAGCACCAGCACACTGGCGCCGGTGAACGCGGCGGCGGTGATGGTGGCCGGCAGCGACGTGATCGATTCGTCGGGCGACCTGGCGGCCGCGGCGATCAAGGCGACGACGCTGTACACGTTCGGCGCGAACGGGGCGACGCCGTATGGCGTGCTGCTGACGCCCAGCGGATCCAGCGGCGCGCCGTCGAGCGGCACGCACGCGGCCGGCGAGCTGGCGGTCGACACGAACGGCAAGGTCTACATCTGCGTGACGGCGGGCACGCCGGGCACGTGGCAGACGATCGGGAAGCAGGATGACACGATCGTCTGGAGTGTCGGCAACGCCAGCGCCTCGGCCGCGGCCGCGGCGAGCGTGACGATCCAGGCGCAGGACCAGTTCGGCACCAACATCGCGGCGGCGCGGCTGGTGCGCGTGCTGCTGATGGATGACGTGGACGGGGCGGCCTACGCGGCCAACGTGACCACCGTGGCGGCGACGACGGGCTCGCTGGTGCGGACGATCACCGCGAACAAGGAGTACGTCGCCAAGACCGATGCCAGCGGGACGCTGGTGCTCGAAGTCACGAATTCGATCGCGGACAGCGTGTACGTGCTGGTCGATCTGGCGCCGGGCGGCTACCCGGCCGACTGTCGCGACACGGGCACGCTGACGTACACGTAAGCGAGTAGCGCAGCATGGCGACGCCCACTTTTAACGACGCCGAAACGAACTCGCTGAACAAGCTGAAGTTCGAGAACGGCGGTATGGACACCGACCTGTCGGGTTCGGGCAACACCGTCGTCGTCCAGGTGAGCGAGCCTGAGTACAAGGAGCTGAGCGCGTCTCCGGTCGGGCAGGGCTGGACCATGCGGCGCACGATCGCAGCCCGCAGCCGTCGGGTGGTGTGGGAGTGCCAGCTCAAGGCCGTGTCGGCTGTCGCGATGAATCGCGTCGAGGCGCAGATCGAGCTCTACCTGTCGGACGGGCGCGCTTATGCGCTGACCGACGGCTGGGGCCGCACGGCGGCGAAGGCGGTCCTGCGGCGCGAGGGAACCGAGCGGATCGGGCCGCGGCGAATCACGACCGGCAGCGCGTACATCCAACGCTGGCGGTTGACGTTTGACGTGTTGGCGCCGACGTCCGGGAGTGCCACGGCACTATGAGCACTGCGGTACACAGACTGGGCGAGCCGCCGACGCTGCTGGGAAGCCGCGCCGAGGCGCCCATCCTGCGCGCGGAGAGCTCGCCGGGGGCGGGCGACTTTCGCACGGTGCGCTGGGCGGGCGAGAGCGTCAGTGTTGAATTAGGCGCGAACGACAAGGCGGCCGCCACGGCCGAAATCACCATCAACCTGGCGGGGCACGCGGCGCTGGGCGGGCAGGCGCTGCGCGACTGGCAGATTCACACGGCGGCGGGCACGGCCGTGCAGCCGTGGAACGAGCTGCTGGGCGGGCGGCGCATTCAGATCATCACAGGACGGCCGCACGCGCAGGACAACTGGTGCCTGTTCGAAGGGTTCGTCGATCGGCTGGAGTTGGGCTGGAGCGGCGACGGCCGGCCGCCGCGCTGGGCCAAGCTGGGCTGTACCAGCACGCTGATCGCGGCCGATCGCGAGCTGGCTCAGGCGCAGTGGGGCCAGTGGCGGCGCAACCGGCAGGCGGAGCTGGACTTGGCGACGCCGCCGGCGAACCCGGACCTGGACCGCTCCTATGTGTGCATCCGCGCGGGCGTGCCGGCGGTGTTCAACCCAGAGGGCCGGCCCAATTGTCACCCCGATGCACTGCGGCTGTTCGACGAGATTTCCGCCGGCGGCACGGAGTTCCGACAGACGGACGGGCTGGTCTTCGTGTTTTGCGACCCGGAGTTTCCGCGGGCGCAACACTGGACGGTGGCGCGCATGCTGCGCTACATCCAATGGGCGGCGATGCAGCCGTTCCGCGAGCTGAGCCGCAACGCTCGCTACGATCGCCTTTGGAACAGCGATCGAATCGCCGTGGCACGGCTGGAGCGGGCGAACCGCTGGACGCGCTACGGGCTGCGCTGGGGGAACCTGACCACACTGCTCGATACGCCGGCCACGCCGGGCGAAGAGCCGCTGGTGCGGCTGCAGCGTAACGAGGGCAGCGGCGACAACGCGCTGCTGCGGACCATGCTGCGGGCGCTGCCGGATATCGCGATCGAGGGCATGAGCACGCTGGAGGCGCTGGCGTTTGTTTGCGAGCGGGCCGACGTGCTGATGGGCGCCGAGCACGTGGTCACGGCCGGCGGGCAGGTGCAGACGCAGGCGACGTTCGCGATTCCGGGATTCACGCCGAGCGCGCAGGGCAGCCAGGGCGTGGTCAAGGCGGGGCGGCAGACGCGGCTGCGGGTGGCGAGCGATCGCACCTTCGACACCGAAGACGGGACCGAGGGTGGAACGGCACTCGGCGACGCCGAGCGCATCCGCAGGACGACGCAGTTTTCGGGCTCGCTGCTCTTCGACGACGCCAAGCGGCGCGGGCTGATCTACGTGGCGGGCGACACGACGCGCTACGAGATCACGTTGGCACTGCGGCCGGGCTGGCCGGTGGAGTCGCACTGGGACGTTTCGCCGAATGACGCAGCGCATCAGGCCGAAGAACTGGCGTTCCAACAGACGGATTCGTGGAAGGCGCTGTACGTCGCGCACGCCGACACGCCGGGCAATCTGGAGAAGCGCGAGACTGGCCGGCTGTGGGTGGCGAACGAGGATGGCGCGTACACGCTGGCGAGCTACCAGCGGCCGTGGGCGCCGTGGAACGACCCGGAGCTGTGGCGGCCGTTTCGGTTCGCTGCCGAGGGCGACGTGCTCGACCTGGCGGTGCGCGGAAACGACGGCTGGAGCACGCGCCGCCGGCGGCTCATCAAGCCACGCGCCCGACTGGGGCGCAGTCTGGCGGCGACGAACGTGTCGCTGGAGCTGGGCGTGCACGTGGAGATTTCCTTCGATGGGGGCACGACCTGGTACTCGAACCTCGCGAAGGCGACGATCGAGGAGGGGCGGATCGCGATCTATTTCACGACGCCAGACATGCGCGAGGTCGTGAACCCGGCCGACGCGACCGACAACTTTGCGAAGGCGTTCCTGCAGTCGCGGCTGCGCGTGCAGGTGACGGCGGACGTGGAGGGCGACGACGCGCTGTATGCGTGGTCCGGCTCTTCGCGCGCGTACACGCCGTGGGGGCAGTACATCGATCGGCGCGGCAAGATGGCGCGGCAGCTCCGCGAGCGCGACGGCGCGCACCCGGAGGGGGGCGAGAGCGCCGCGTATGACGTCCTGCGCCTGCCGGCGGCGCGGGGCGGGCCGGCGCTCTACTACCCTGCCTCGCGCAATGACCAGGCCGAGGCCGATGCGCTCGCGCTGCGGTTGGCCGACGAATTGAACGTGCGGCGCGTGACGGGGCGGGCGGTGATTCCCTGGCTGACGCGGCCGCTGGATGGAGCGCCGTGGGACAACTACCGCGTCGGTGACGAGGTGGTCGGTCTGGTCACGAGCGACGGGCGCGAGGGGGACAGCGGGCAGGATTCGGGGGAGATGATCGATTTCGGCTTCGGCGAGACGGTGCCGCGCTACCCGCGCGTGGTGGGTCTGGCATACCGGTGGTCTGAGGGCGACACGGCGGACTGCTCGACGACGCTGACGATCGAAGACCGCGTGTATGACGTGGACGACGTGATTGCGGCGCAGGAGCCGCCCGAGCCGCGGGCTACGGCGTTTGCGCCATACGGCGGAGCTCGCACGGCGACAGCGGGGGTGCGGGCATGAGAAGTATGAGCGACCTGCGACTGCACGCGCGCGAGACGATCGGGGAGATTCAGCGCCGCACGCTCAGCGAGCGGCGGGAGGTTGCGTCGCAGGGGCCGCAGGGCGGGGGCGGTGGAATCGCGGCAAACGTCGAGTGCGTGAAAGTGGTCGGATTCGGCGATGACTTCGGGGACAACACGACGTTCCAGTGCCGGCGAATGAACGAGAGCGGAACGGAGATCGGGGACGTGTTCACGGTCTGGGCGATGACCTGCGGCAGTGGCGACGCGCCGGCTGATCTGACTTTCTGCATACCCAACTTCGCTGTCGGAGACCAGCATCTGCGAATTCAGAGGCAGATCAATTTTCTTAAGACCGGTCCCGTCGCCTACGCACGGGTGGATGGCTTCTTTGCTGTCGACACGTTCCAAAGGGCGGGGTGCCCAACCACATGAGACCCGCGCTGTGTGAGCAGGGAACGCTCCGGCCGGTGCTGTGCGCCGATCCGCAGAATCCGCAGCAACCTCGGCGCCCCCTGCGGCCGGTCACGTGCAACGAAGTGGTCGGACTGGCCGAGGTCGTGCTCGATTATCGCCAGCCGGTCCTGGTCGAACAGTTTCGAGGTCGGAATACGTGCCTGCCGCAGCCGACGGGGCGCTTGCAGACACTGATGGATTTCGACGAGTTGCTGCTACGGCAACCCGTTGCGCTGGATTGGCGTATCAACAAGATCAACCACGCCGTCCTGGTGGCGAGCCGGATCAATTACGTGTTCAGCAGCCGGCCGCGGTTTTTGCAGGGCACGAACGGGCCGGGCGATCCGGGCTGGGACAATATGCTCGCGGCGCGCCGGCAGGTATTCACATTCGAGCTGCCCGGCGGTCGGACATACACGCACGTCTACGGACCGGGCGGCACGCCGGGCTCGATCCCCGTTCAGCTCTTCGAAGTGGCGCGGGACGAGCACTATTCTTTGACCTACTCGATTCAGGCGTTCTCATGGCCGTGGTGGGCCTACCAGTTGGACGCCGAGCAGGTCTATTCCGGCGTCACACTCGTCCGCGAGCGCTGCTGCAACTGGAACGGCTCGATCGGGCCGGTGCGGACATTCCTACCGACGCCGATCGCACTGCCGTTCATCTGGTTGACCGATCGCGTCTTCGAGCCTGATTGGGGCGGACCAGCGGCGTGGGATCAGTGGATTCAGGCGTGCGACGATTGGATCGATTTGGCGGGTGGGCACTTTGGGGCGACGTTTCGGGCGGACTTCTACTGTACACGGGCAGAGCTGCCGCTAATCGGAACAGAGGACGTGCTGCACGATTACACCGTGGCGGTCCATGCGGCGGGCCTCACCACGCAGCAGTTCATCAACGCAGGCGGCTATCTGGACGACCAGGACGAATACACGGTCGTGCGCGTCGAGGACGAGTTTCCCTTCTCGCCGCCGGGCACGCTTCCCGAGCCGGGATTGCACGTGATCGTGCCCACTTCAGAGCTCTCGCAGGGCACTGACGATCCTTCGTGCGCCAACCACGCGCCGGACTCGCAGACGAGCGCGGTGGATTGGATGATGCGACTGCGGACGCTGCGCTGGCTGGACGTGTGATGATGACTGAGGCGGTTATGGAATTGGTTCGCCGCGCGGGGCGATCGATTTGGGGCGGCTCGGGCGATCAGGGGTTGGGGGACACGATCGCGCGCGGGACGAAGCGGGTTGGGATTGAGCCGTGCGACGGCTGCCGGAACAGGCAGGCGCGGCTGAACGAGCTGGTGCCCTACAAGAGGAGCGCAACCGATCCCGAGTTAGGGTCGTAAGTCGCGTTCGAAGATTCTTCGAGCGGCATTTGAAAGTGGCCGTTTTTCTGCCTTCGCGGGGGCTTCCGGGGACTCCCTTGGCTGGATTTCATTCCGGTTCTTCCGTTCGCATTCCGGTTCTTGGTCGCGCTGACTA
>CAZHIE010000009.1:36689-43692 GCA_964532435.1 uncultured Planctomycetales bacterium | reverse complement strand
CACCACACCGGGACTCTAACCCCGGGCAGGGGAGACAGCCTTTCATGCAATTACGACATGCTTACGCCGGGTGGGGCGAAAGCACGGCGCTCCACACAATCGCGGCTCCGTCGGCTCCCGGCCGGACCGTCACTCGCGTGAGGGGTTCGGATGCTTCCACCTCCGTGCCTCCGTGCCTTCGTGCCTTCGTGGCTTCGTGCCTTCGTGGCTTCCCCCTCACCATCCGGACGTAATGTCTTCCGCCCCGCCGGCCCCGCGGCCGTCGCGATTTTGCGGCGGCTGTTTCCGTTTGCCGAGTCCGCGGCCGGGGCGGTCGCCGGCCCGTCCCATCGGCGAGTCCTTCGGCAGGGGTTTGCCCTTGATGTCGGCCAGCTCGCTCTGTTCGAGATCGAGCACAAGCTCCACGTTTCGCTGAAAGTTCTCGGCTACGCGCGGGTCGCCGCCGCGGGCGCGCGACGTTTCCGCGAGATAGCGGAAGTGTTGCCGCGCCCGCCCGGACTCCACGTGCCACTCCTCCGGCGGCTCGCCCGATAGCCGCATCAGCCGCGCGGCGTAGTAGTACGCCGTCGCGATCTCCTCGCGCGTCGCAAGCGCGAGCGGCGCGTCGCGCCGGCCGCTTCGTTCCAGCTCGTCGAGGATCGACTCCAGCTCGCCGATGCCCGACCAGATGTCGCCGGCGCGCACCAGCGCGCGGCTCCGCGACCAGCGAATCTTGCGGATCGTCTCCGGCGGCGAGTCCTGCGCCGCCTCCTGCATCGCCGCATACGCATCGGCCAGCCGCCGCCACGCTTCGCTCGCGGTGCGAAACGTCTGCGCCTCGGCCGCGGCGGCCTCGGCGGCGCGATGCTCGTTTTCGGGCGACGGCGCGTCGCCGGCGGCGCGGCGGGCGTCGACCGCCTCCAGGTGCCGCGCGTACGCGGTCGCCTGCGCTTCGTTGGCGGCGCGCTCGAGCGCGTTGGCCGTCTGCTGCAGATCGACGGCCCGGTCGTGGCGATAGAGCTTCTGGCCCGGGCCATAGTGATACGACATCGCCGCGACGGGCATCATCGCCCACACGGCCCATCCGAATCGCGAAAGCTTCATCTGGCGGCCTCCAACGATGCGACCGGGGCGGCCGGCGGCGCTCGTTCGCTTCCTGCCGCGGCCTGCGCCGGCCTGGAGCGCACCCGGCGCAGCGGCCCGGTTCGTCCGAACAGAATCAGCAGGGGATCGAGCAGCGCCAGGCTCGCGCCGCCGGCGCCGACGGCGACCAGGGCCGCCTCGCGCAATCCGACGCCCAGCGTGTTGCGCGGATTCGTGACCGACAGTTTCGAGAGCACTTCGCTGGGCAGATGCTTCTCATTGCCGTTGTGATATACACCGCCCAGCCGCGCCGCGAGTTGCTGAAGCGACGCCGCGTCCTGCCGCGAGCCGTGCCCGTTGATCACGCTCGACCGATGCGGATCGCCGACGCCGATCACGATCGCGTCAGAGATCGAGTCGGGCAGGCGATACGCCGCCGCGCTGGCCGACGCGTCGCCGTCGCTGACCACGACGAGCACCGCGCTCTTGCGCGGCCAGACGCGCGCCAGATCGAGCGCGGCGGAGACGCCCTTGTGGATGTCGGTCGGCCCCGGCTCGAACGCGACGTACATCGGCAGACCGTCCAGGGCGTTGCGCACGACCTCCTTGTCGAAAGTCTCCTGCACGACCGGCAGCGCCTTCGTATAAAAGGCCATGAGCGAAACGCGCGTCGTCTCCGTGTCGAGCCGGTCGAGTATCCCCTGCACGACGCGACCGCCCCACGCCGCGCGCGAGACCTTCGGCGTGCCCGGCCCCGCGTCCTTGAGCTGCATGCTGGGAGAGACGTCCAGGCAGATGATGAGCTGCTTCGATGGTTCGCGCTTCGGCCGCTCGTCGCGATGCACCGGATCGAACGTCGCCAGCACCGCCGCGCCCCACGCCGCCGCGCCAACCGCCGCGACGCGCAGCGTCGGCGCGATCCGCGCCCATTCCGCCGGACGGCCGCCGGGGCCGAACGCCAGCCGGGCCACGCGCGCCACGCGGGCCGCGTGCAGCCGCTCGGCCGCGGCGGCGACGAGCAGCGCGGCCAGGCCGATCAGCATGGCCGTCGTCACCATGGCGTGTGCCTCATGCCGAGCAGGCCGATCAGGTGTGCGCCGACCAGGGCGAGCGCCGTCAGCGCGAACGGCGCGTACCAATCCATCGGAACGGTTCCGCCGGGCGAAAACTGGGCCGGCTTCATGCGGTCGATGTATTCGAACACGCGCTTGACGCTCTGCGCGTCGCGGGCGGCAAAGGCCCGCCCGCCGGTCTGGCTGGCGATGTCGACGACTTCCTGCGGCATTTCGTCGGTGCCGACGTGGACGTGGAACAGCGTGATGCGCGCATCCTGCAATTCCTTCGCGTAGTCGGCCTCGGCGAAGCCCTCGCCGAGGTCCGAGCTCATGCCGTCGGACACGAGGATGATCAGCCGGTCGCCGCGCGTGGCCTCCTGCGTCATGTTGTCGCGGCAGAAGAGCAGCGCCGCGCCGATGCGCGTGCCGCTCATGTGCGGCGGCTGATTTTCCGGATTGGCGAAGGGCAGCGCGTTGCGAATCGCGCGCAAATCCGTCGTCAGCGGCGTCCAGCGGATCTGGTGCGAACCGAACAGCGTCAGCCCGAAAGCGTCTCCCTCGCGCCCCTTCACGAACTCCTCGATCGCCTCGCGCGCGTTCTTGTAGCGATCTTCCGCCGTCATGCTGCCGGATACGTCCACGCAGATCTGGATGTTCGTGAGTGATCGAACCTGCCGCGGCTGCTGCAGCGTCTGCGGCTCGGCCAGCATCAGTATCACCGCCGCCAAAGCCAGCGCCGGAATGCGGTCGAACGCGCCGAGCAGCGGCCGCAGCCAGCGCGAGCGGCGATGCTCATGATGATCGAACGGCAGCACGAGACCGAACCCGCGCCGCGGCGGGACGATCAGCAGCAGCACGGGAATCGCCAGAAACAGCAGCACCCACGGGTACACGAACGTCATGCGCGGCCCTCCGGGGCAACGGCCTCGACGTCGATCGCCGGAGCGTACCGATACGGTTCGAGCAGCCGCGCCAGCTCCGTCTCCGGCTGCGCCGTCGCCGCGCGCCCCGAATGCAGCCAGTGCTCGACCGCGCGGAGCAGCTCGCCGGCGCGCGGATCATGCCGCAGCCGCGCGACAATCTCCGCCTGCGAACCGCTTAGCCCGAGCCGCTCGCGCCAGTAGAGGTAGAGCAGCAGCTCCAGCCGGCCGCGCTGGGCCGTCGTCAGCGTCCCCTGCACCGCGGACTCCACCAACGGCCTAAGCTGTTCGGCCAGCGTCGGCGGCGGAACGATGATGGGCGGCGGCGGCGGCGGGCGACGGCGCAGGACGCGCACCACGAAATAGACCACCGGGGCGGCGAGCCACAGCGCCGCGAGCGCCGCCATGACGACTCGATAGCGCGTCGCCGCGAGCTGCGGCGTCTGCGCGGAGGAGAACAGGTCGACCCCGTGCTGCTCGGGCAACTGCGAGACGACGAGGATCGGCAGCGGGGCGATGCCCAGCGCGTCGCCCTGGGCGCGCTCCAGATAGTCGCGCAGATCATATTCCCCCGCGACCAGGCCGATGAATTCGACCCGGTAGCGCGTCTGCCCGTCTTCGAGGCGCGAAGCATCGGCCACGCGAACCAGCAGCGGCGTGGTCATTTCCTGATTGGCCCGCGCGCGGATCGGCTCGCCGCCGGCGACAAACTCGACGGCGCCCGCGATGCCGCGCAGCGCAGTCACCGCCGCCGCGCCGGCGCCGTCCGGCGGCGCGGCGCCGCGCGCCAGGGCGGCGCACACGAGCGCGACAATCAGAATCGCGGCCGCGCGACTCATCGCACACCCCGCCCGATGACCGCGCGGGCCGCCAGGAAGTGCCGCAGCGGCGCGACAAACGACTCGTCGGTGCGCAGCCGCACGCAACTGATCCCGCTCCGCACCAGCTCCGCGTCCAGCTCCTCCGCCCGGCGCCAGCCCGTGCGGCCGTGCCCGAGGAACGTCCGGCCGGTCTCGGCCTCGCGCCCCAGGTAGAAGCCAGCCCGCAGCGCGCCGGCCTCGGCCGGGTCGACGGTGTGGATCACAATGCAATCGTGCTTTTGCGCCATGTGTCGCAGGGCGGGCAGCACGTCTGGGTCGTACAGGTCGCTGATCGCCATCACGACGCTTGTCCGCTCGGCGCGGACGTCGAGCATCGTGATGCGCTCGGCCAGGCGCGTGCGCTCCGCCAGATCCCCGTTGCGCAGCGGGTCGAGCGATCGCCACAGGTCGCTGCGCCGCAGACTGGGCGTCGTGCGCGTGCTGCGCTCGCCGCCGCCGACCAGCGCGACGGGGCGCAGGTGGCGCTGTCCGACCAGCCCGACCGCCGCGGCGATCCAGACGGCCATGTCGTGCTTGGTCAGCGGCGTCGACGAGACGGCCATCGACGCGGATGTGTCGACCACGATGTAGACGCAAGTGCGCTTGAGCGTCTCGTATTCCTTGACGAACGGCCGGCCGAGCCGGGCCGTGATGCGCCAGTCCATCATTTTGACCGAGTCGCCCGGCGCATAGGGCCTCGATTGCGCGTATTCGAGCCCTGCGCCCACAAACAGGGAGAGATCGGCGCCGAAGGCGAGATCGTCGGCCAGGCGGCGCACGACCATCTCGAAGTCGGTGTGCGTGAGTTCGTCGGGCGGCCGAAGCTGTTTGGGGTTGGATTGCATGGCGCGATCGCGGGCGCGGGCCTCAGGTGAGTGCGCGGAGAAGCTCCTCGAGCACGTCGGTCGAGCGGCGCCCGGTGGCGAGCGCTTCGTAGGTCAGGCGCGTGCGGTGCAGCACGACGTCGGCGGCGAGGGAGAAGAAATCTTCGGGAATGGCGTATTCGCGGCCGTGGATGAACGCGCGGGCCCGCGACGCCTGCACGAGCGCCAGCGCGGCGCGCGGGCTGCAGCCCAGCTCGATGTCCTTGTGTTTGCGCGTCAGGTTGACCAACTCGACGCAATCGCGGATGAACACTTCGCTGACGTGGACGCGCTGTACGGCGGCCATCGCCTCACTCAGGTCGCGGATGTGCAGGCGGGCGTGGTCTTCGATGGCGTCGAACGCGGTCATCGGCACGGCCCCGTCGCCGTGTCGCTTGAGCCGCAGCGCCAGGTGGCGGCGGACGACCTCGGCCTCTTCGTCCGGCGTCGGATAGCTCAGCCGATGGCGCAGCATGAATCGGTCGAGCTGCGCTTCGGGCAGCTCGAACGTCCCGGATTGCTCGACCGGGTTCTGCGTGGCGATCACCAGGAACGGCGCGGGCAGGTCGTGCGTTGTCGCGCCGATCGAGACGCGCCGCTCCTGCATCGCTTCGAGCAGCGCCGATTGCACCTTGGGCGAGGCGCGATTGATCTCGTCGGCCAAAAGCAGGTTCGTGAAGATCGGCCCGCGATGGACGCGGAATTCGCTCGTGCGCTGGTCGAGAATCTCCGAACCGATGATGTCCGAGGGCAGCAGGTCGATCGTGAACTGCACGCGCGCGAACTTCAGGTCGATCGCCCGCGCGATGGATTGCACCAGCAGCGTCTTGGCGATGCCCGGCACGCCTTCCAGCAGCAGGTGACCGCCGGTCAGAAGAGCAATGAGAATCCGCTCGACGACGATCTGCTGCCCCACGACCGTCCGCGCGACGTGCGCGCGAACCGTCTCGGCAAACGGGCACAGCGATTCGTCCACGGCGACTGGCGCGGCCGGCGCGCTCGACGTTGTCACAGTTCCTCGCTCCCACGTGCGGCCCAGGGGCGGCGCCGCATCGTCGCTATTCGCCTTTCGGAGCGGCCGGCACGGCCGCACGGCCGCGCTCGGCCAGCAATTTGCCGGCGATCTCTTTGACCTTGTCGACGCGCGCGCCCGCGGCGCGGATGACGCCCTCGCGATCCACGATCAGCACACACGGAAGATAGCGGACGCCGCACGCCGCCGCGGTCGCGCCGCTCACGCCGGCGGGCTGACCCTCGGCGGCCGGCGAGTCCTGGCAGATCCGCGCGACCAGCTTGCCGTCGGCGGATGATTTCGTCAGCGCCTCCCACGAATCGTCGGCCGCCGCCACGGCGGCGAAGAGCACGCCCTGCGGCCCGAGTTCGCGCTCCAGTTCGACGAGCGCCTCGGCCTGTTTCATCGCCGCGCTGTCTCCCGAGGACAGAAAGTGCAGCACGAGCACGCGGTCCTTTGCGGATTGCGCGGTCAGCGGCTCGCCGCCCCACTGCGCCGCCTGAATCGCCGGCAGCGGCTTGCCCTCGACCGCGCGCAGCGCCGCCGGCCGATTGTCGCCGCCGTAGAACCACTCCGCCGGCGGTCCCGCAGCAGCCGCGCCGGCCGCTGCTCCCGGCGCCGCCTCGGCGAGCAGCAGTTTGACCGCTTCTTCGAGGTGCTGCGGGCTCAGGCCGGCGCCGCGGACGATTCCCGTGCGGTCGATCAGGACGTAGGTCGGCCAGAAGGCGAGGTTGAACGCCTTGGCGGACGTTCCGCCGGTGTCGTCCTGCGCGACGGAATAGTTGACGCTCTTGTCCTTCACAACGGCGGGGGCCTTCTCCCAGCCCGAATTGGCGTCATGCACGCCGACGAAGAGCAGGCCCTGATCCTTGTATTTCTTGACGATCTCGACATTCTTTGGAATGGCCGCCATGCACGGCCCGCACCAGGTCGCCCAGAAGTCGATCACCACCACCTTGCCGCGCGACTCCGGAACGCGCACCGCGTCGCCGATCCAGTTCCGCAGCTTCAGCTCCGGCGGCGGCTTGCCCTCCAGACCCTTGAGGGCCGGCGGGCGGTCGGGGAAAAACCAGGCGTCCGGCAGCGGCCGCACGTCGGCCAGCGCGGGAAGCGCGGCCAGCGCGCAGGCGATCGCGACGACGCAGCGGCCCAGGCGGGCGCAGGGATGCGACATGGATGCCTCCAGGGACAATCGGCCCTGGCAAAGCATACCCGCGAAGCGCGCCGGCGG
>CAZHIE010000009.1:34573-36589 GCA_964532435.1 uncultured Planctomycetales bacterium | reverse complement strand
GATCAGGCGGGCAGGACGCCGCGCGACGGCGCGGCGCATGCGGCCGCCAGCCCGGCCGGCGCTGCGGAATGGGCTTCGATCGCGGCGGATAGCTCATGGACCTTTGCACGCAGCTCGGCCGCGGCGGCCCCGCGCGTCGCCAGGTCGAGCAGTTCCCGTGCCAACCGCGCGACAGGCCCCGTTTGCGGCGGCTGCGCCTCGCCCCCATCCGGACAGGCGTCGTTGGCGAAGCAGTCGAGCGAGATCGGCTGGTCGAAGCGAACCTCGACCTCGTGAACGCGCCCTTCGACCTGCTGGCAGCGCCGCACCGTGCCCGGCGCCAGGACGCGCTCCTGGTCGAGCGCCACCAGCTCGCAGATGCAGCGGCTGCCGACGTGGACGTATGTGCCGTGCAGAAAGACGAACTCGGCCGCGCCGATGTGGCGCGGCGCGACCAGGTATCGGGCCGCGTGCCCCTGCTGAATGCATACGACCAGATGACCGTGCTGGCGATAGCCGAATCGCGCCGGCGGCGCGCCGGCGCCGCCCGCCGCGGCCCGCTCCAGCTCGTCGAGCCGGGCCATCAACGCCCGGATGTCGGCCGCGGGCAGGCGCAGCGTGTCGATAATGTCGATCGAATCAGCCATTTCGCGCGGTTCCCGCCTGGCGACCCGTTCCGGTCCGTGCAGCTCTCACACGAAATCGGCCGGGTCGGCTCTTTCGGTCAATACCGGGGCGAAACCGGCGGCTCCGCGTCCGATCATCCGCGCCCGGCGGCGCGGCGCGCCGCGGTATACTGGCTGCTCGCCGGGCCGGCGGCGCGCCCGCGACCGATCTCCGCGAGGATGTGCGAATGGCGAGTCTCGACCGCGAGCGGGTCCGTCCGTCCATTGCGGACGGACCGGAAATCTCCGTCGTCGTGCCGGTTTTCAACGAGGAGGAGAGCATCCGCGCCGTCCTTCCGCGCTTCCTCGACGCGCTCGCGCAGCAGCGCCGCTCGTCCGAGCTGATCGTCGTCAACGACGGCAGCCGCGACCGCACCGCCGCCGTGCTCGACGAGCTGGCCGCCGCCGACCCGCGCATCCGCGTCATTCACTTCGCGCGAAACTACGGACAGACCGCGGCGCTCATGGCCGGATTCTGGGCCGCGCGCGGGCGCGTGGTCGTCCCGCTCGACGGCGACGGGCAGAACGACGCCGCCGACGTCGAAATGCTGGCCGACAAGCTCGACGAAGGCTACGACGTCGTCAGCGGCTGGCGTCGCGACCGCAAGGATTCCTGGCACCGTACGTTCGTCTCGCGCGTCGCCAACGCGATCATCGGGCGCATCACCGGCGTTCGGCTCCATGATTACGGCTGCACGCTCAAGGCCTACCGCGCGCACATGATCCGCGATGCCCGGCTCTTCGGCGAGATGCACCGCTTCATCCCCGTCTACGCATCGATGCACGGCGCGCGCATCTGCGAAGTCGTCGTTCGGCACCACCCGCGCGCCGCCGGCACGAGCAAGTACGGCTATGGCCGCGTGGTGCGCGTCGCGCTCGACATGATCCTCGTGCGGATGCTCCAGAAGTACCGGACGAAGCCGCTGCACGCGTTCGGCAAGATCACGCAATGGGCGTGGTGCGGAACGCTGTTGTGCTTCGGATTTGCCGCGGCGCAGTCGATTTCCGTTTTTGCGATGGGTCGCGGGATTTCGGCGGCGTGGAATGCGTTCTGGGGCAAGGCGCCGCTCGTGGGCATGGTGCTGTTCGTGCTGGGATTCATCGCGATCATGTCCGGCCTCGTAGCGGAGCTCGTGATGCGAGCCGGCTTCGAGTTCAACGAGGGACGCTACTGGGACGAGCTGCGCCGCGTGAATTTCGGCCCCGCGGCGCGCGTCGGCGAAGTGCGCACGTCGCTTGTGGGCCACCCTGCGAGCCAGCCTGTGGGGCATCCTGCAGGTCAGCCGGTGGGCCAGCCGCCCCTGGCCGGCATGTAGCCTGGACCGCAGCCGCCCTCGCCGGGCACTCCGAACCCCAAGCGCCAGCGCGCGGG
>CAZHIE010000009.1:32781-34473 GCA_964532435.1 uncultured Planctomycetales bacterium | reverse complement strand
ATTTGGAGGACGGCATTCAGAAATCCGCTCCCCACCACTCGCCGTCTCGCCACACGCCGATATGGTATATTGGCGGCACGCGAACAGGGACGTTCGCGGACCGGGTGCCGATGGGCGGCGCACGGCTCGCCGCAACGCTCGGATGCGACTGTCCCGCCGCGCGGACAGGTGGTGGCGCTCATGCGATCCCGGCACGTCGACGTCGTCGTTCATCTGGACCAGGTGCGCGCCTCGGCCGAAGCGATCCGCCGCACGACCGGCGTCTCGCTCATCGCCGTAATCAAGGCCGACGCCTACGGGCTCGGCGCGGCCCGCGTCGCCGACGCGCTCGCCGGCGCGGCCGACGAATTCGCCTATTTCTCGCTTCACGAAGCGCGCGAGGTCGGCCGGCCGGGGCTGGTGATCGGCCCGCCGGTCGACGAGGCGTCGGAATATCGCGAGCTGGGGTTGCGGCCGGCGCTGGCAAGTCTGGCCGACGCGGCGCGCTTTCGCGGGATGCCGGTCGCCGTCAGCGTGGACACGGGGATGCAGCGCTTCGGCTGTCCGCGCGAACAGGTCGCCGCGCTGCTGGCCGCCTGCGACGTGCGCGAGGTGCTGACTCACGCGAGCGACGCCGCCGCGGCACAACGGCTGCTCGACGTCGTCCCGCGCGGACGCTATCGCATGCACGCGGCATCGACCGCGCTGCTCGGCTGCGCCGCGACCTGGCTCGACGCCGTTCGCCCGGGCTATGCGCTCTATCGCGGCGCGGTCCGCGTAAGCACGCGGCTGGTCGGAGTGCGCGACACGCGCGGGCCGGCGGGCTACACCGGTTTCTCGCATCCGCGCATCGGCATCATCCTTGCCGGCTATGCGAATGGACTGACCCCCGCGGCGGTGCTGGTCAACGGCCGGCGGCAGCGCCTGCTGGAAATCGGGATGAACAGCTCGTTTGTAAGCGTCGAGCCGCACGATCGCGACGGCGACGAGGTCGTGCTGCTGGGCGACACGCTGTCGGAACAGGAACTGGCGGCCGAACTGCGCGTGCGGCCGCATGAGGTGCTGTGCCGTTACACGGCGATGGGGCCGCGGCGCTATGTGGCGGGCGAAGCTGCGAAGCCGCACGACTCGGCCGTCGGGGCAACGGCGGGCGAGCATTCGACGATGGTGTCTCGCCCCAGGTAGGATCGAATCGCCCGTCAGCGCCCGCGCCGCGGTCGTGTTGCCGACTCTGCCCGCCGCTCCCCAATCACCCGATCGCGTCGCGCAGGATTCGAACCTGCAACCTTCGGCTCCGTAGGCCGATGCTCTATCCAGTTGAGCTAGCGACGCACATGCTGCGTTTCGATCGCTGCTTCGCGGCGGCCGGCCGTCTCCGGGCGTTGGCGGCGCCGGGATGCCCGGGACAGGATTTGAACCTGCACGAGATTGCTCTCACCAGCCCCTCAAGCTGGCGCGTCTGCCAGTTCCGCCACCCGGGCGCCACGTTGGGCAATCGATCATGTCCAAGGCGGAGGACAGTATTCTGGGGGTCGCGCCGAGTCAAGGGGACGCGGCGTTCCCATGCGACGCTGGGAATTCGGCGTCGGACGCGGAGGTCCGACGCTACGCCGCTCGCGGGGACGCGAGCGGGGCAGTCGAGGGCGGCTGCCGGACCGTTGCGTAACGCGCATACGAGCGCCGCTCCGGCCGCGCGGGGGCGCGGGCCGCTAC
>CAZHIE010000009.1:2034-32681 GCA_964532435.1 uncultured Planctomycetales bacterium | reverse complement strand
TTCCTCGATCCGCAGTCCGCGCCGCTCGACGATCGCGAGCACCTCGCAATCGAACAGCCAGCCGTCTTCGCGCGCCTGTGCGAACGCGGCGTGCGCGGCGTCGCGGCGGAAGAGCTTGAACCCGCACTGCGTGTCGCGCAGCCGGCGAAGCAGGAACGTTCGGCGCAGCGCTCGAAACGCCGCCGCCGCCAGCCGGCGCAGCGCCGGCTGCGGCGGGTCGAGGCGCGAGTCGGGCATGTCGCGCGAGCCGATCGCGACGTCGGCGCCGCGCTCGATCGCCGCGATCAGGCGCGGCAGCTCGCTGATGGGCGTCGATTCGTCCGCGTCGCACAGGAGCAGCAGCTCGCCCTCGGCCGCCAGCATGCCGCGGCGGACGGCGGCGCCCTTGCCGAAGTGGCGCGTGCTGCGCAGCGTGCGGATCGCGACGCGTTCGAGCTGCCAGTGATCTTCGTCGATGTCGGCCGCGCCGGCTTCCATCGCGACGGCATCGACGACGCCGAGCGTCCCGTCGCCGCTGCCGTCGTCGACGACGATGATCTCGGCGGTTCGACCGTGCGCGCGGAGCCAGGCGAGCGCATTCTCGAGCGTCGCGCGGATTCGGCGAGATTCGTTGAAGGCGGGGATCACGACGGAAAGCCGGCAAGGACCGTCGGCCGCGGCAATGGGCGGCGACGCTGCGTCCGTAGCAGGCGGAATCTCGGGCGTCTCGGGCACAGGCGGCATGATACCCGCACTCGTGCCACGCTATGTCGTGCCACCCGCACGCGCCCCCGCGCACTTGCAGCGCAGGCTGCGGAGCCGCGCTACCGGACGGTCGTGCGGCGGACTAGAATGAGAGTTTCGCGGCCAGGCGACACGGCAACGGGGCGGCCCGCCCCTCCGTTGCGCCGGCGAGCGATCCCGAGCCGAGAGCGCGACACCGGATGGATCAGAAGCAAATCCGCAACTTTTCGATCATCGCCCACATCGACCACGGCAAGAGCACGCTGGCCGACCGGCTCATTCAGTCGTCGGGCGCGGTGGCGGCGCGCGACATGAAAGAGCAGCTTCTCGATTCGATGGATCTGGAGCGCGAGCGCGGCATCACGATCAAGGCAAGCGCCGTGACGCTCGACGTCGTGATCGACGGCAAGCCGTACATGTTCAACCTGATCGACACGCCGGGGCACGTGGACTTTCACTACGAGGTGTCGCGGGCGCTGGCGGCCTGCGAGGGCGCGCTGCTGGTCGTCGACGCGACGCAGGGCGTGCAGGCGCAGACGGTGGCGAACGCGTACGCCGCCGTCGCCGGCGATCTGCACATTGTGCCGGTCATCAACAAGATCGACCTGCCCGGGGCGCAGCCGGAGGACACCGCGCTGGAAGTCGAGCACGTCCTGGGCATCGACGCGGAGCACGTCCAATTCGTCTCCGCCAAGAGCGGGATCGGGATCGAGGAATTGATCCGTACGATCGCGCACGTGATGCCGCCGCCGGTGGGCGACGCATCCGCGCCGCTGCAAGCGCTGATTTTCGACAGCATTTACGACGACTATCGCGGGGTCATCTGCTACATCCGGCTGAAGCGCGGGACGATCCGCAAGGGGCAGAAAGTCCTGCTGATGGGGCGCGAGCGGCACTATGTCGTCACCGAGCTGGGGAAACTGCGGCCGCAGCAGACGCCGGTGGACACGCTTGCGGCGGGCGAAGTGGGCTACATGGTCGCGAACATCAAGACGCTACAGGACGTGACCGTGGGCGACACGGTGACGGACGCTGTGAACCCGGCGGCCGCGCCGCTGCCGGGCTATCAGCCGCCGCAGCAGATGGTTTTCTGTGACTTCTATCCGGCCGGCGGGGAGGAATACGCGGAACTGCGCGACGCGCTGAACAAGCTCTCGTTGAACGACGCTTCGTTCACGTTTGCGGCGGAGCACAGCGACGCGCTGGGCTTCGGCTTTCGCTGCGGGTTTCTGGGTCTTCTGCACATGGACATCATTCAGGAGCGGCTGGAGCGCGAGTGCGGGGTGGACGTGGTGCAGACCGCACCTAGCGTGACGTACGAGATCGTGCTGAAGGACGGGACGACGAAGCGGGTCGACGCGGCCAGCGATCTGCCTCCGATGGACCAGATCGAGGAGCTGCGCGAGCCGATCGTGGAGGTTCAGGTGATCATCCCGGCCGACTGCATCGGCGCGTTGATGCAGCTCGCCGAGCAGCGGCGCGGGGAGTACAAGAAGACGGAGTACATCTCGCAGCAGCGGGTGATCCTGACGTACGAGTTTCCGTTTGGCGAGATTTTGTATGATTTCTATGACAAGCTGAAGAGCGCCACGCGCGGCTACGGCACGATGGACTATCACGTGACGGGTTTTCGCGCGTCGGACCTGGTGAAGCTGGACATCCTGATCAACAGCGTGCCGGTCGGGGCGCTGAGCCTGATCTGCCACCGGACGATGGCGGAGCGGCGCGGGCGGCGGATCATCATGCGCTTGCGGCAGGAGATCGACCGGCACCAGTTCGAGATACCGATTCAGGCGGCGATCGGGGCGAAGGTGATCGCGCGCGAGACGATCAAGGCGTTTCGCAAGAACGTGACGGCCAAGTGCTACGGCGGCGACGTGACGCGCAAGCGAAAGCTGCTGGAGAAGCAGAAGGAAGGCAAGAAGCGGATGAAGACAGTCGGGCGGGTGGACATTCCGCAGAAGGCGTTCATGACGGTGCTGGAGCCGGAGGAGTAGGCGCATCGGAGAACGAATGGTGTTGGAGAATTTCCACAATCCGCACTTCGTTTCGATTGACGCCGCGCCGCGCGCTCTGCACGCGCGGCCAAAGCTCGTCACCGGCATCGGCGTGCTTGCATTGTTTACAGTGCTGAGTGATGCCGCCCTGTCCGCAACAAAGCGATACGGCAGCAATCTCACATCGGTGCTCGGGCTGAGCTTGGTGCTCGTTTTGCTTCTGGGCGGCATGGTTTACGTGGCCGCTGTGATGCTGAGCACCCGCGATGTGTTGGCTGATCTCTCCCGAGCGCATGCGCTGGACCGACTGCTTTGCCGATACAGCGGCGCATTCCTCGTATTGCTGGTCGGCGGGCTGGTCAGCTTCGCGGCGATCGAGAATGGACGACCGGGCGGGCCGATCTGGCTGCGAAGCTGGCGCGCTGTAAGTGTGATTCACCTACTCATGGAAGCCGGTTTCCTGTTTTCGGTTATCACGCTCTGCCGTGCGGCCTGGTGGGCAAAGCCCGTGATCATCTTGTTGGTCATTGTTTTTGGCATGTACACGTTGTTGATGCCGATCGAGCTGCTTGCGGGTCATGCCCACGAAATTGACGTGCGCTGAGGGCAACTTCGCGGAGAATTCGGGGACGTCACAAGAGCCGCCACGCTAAAATCTGACGTAGAGCGGAAATCCGATCCGCACGGATAGATAGGAGGCCCATGATGACGCTGCACGTGCCTCTCAGCGAAGAAGCCGAGGCAAGATTGCGCGAATGCGCCGCGGCGGAAGGCAAGGACGTACCGACAATTGTGGCTGAAGCGATCGAAGAAAAACTGCGGATTCTCGAAGAGGAAGCAGCGGACCGGCAGAGGCGACCGCGCACGACGGAGGAGTGGGTCGCCGAATTCCGCCGCTGGGTCGCCAGCCACAAGCCTGTCGGTCACTTCGTTGACGATAGCCGTGAGAGCATCTACGAAGGCCGCGGTGAATGAGATTCCTGCTGGATACGAATGTCCTGGCGCGGTTAGCGCAGCCGGATCATCGCCAGCACGCAGTCGCAGCCGCCGCTGTGGAGGCTCTGCGCGTGCGCAAGGAACATCTTTGCGTCGTCCCGCAAATCCTCTATGAGCTCTGGGTCGTCTGCACGCGGCCGGCGAACCTGAACGGGCTCGGTCTGTCCGTCGCACAGGCGCGGTCCGAGATCGCCAGCGTGAAAATCTTCTGCACGTTTCTCCGCGATGAGCGGGCCATCTTCCAGCAATGGGAGCGACTGGTCGCCGAGGGCCACGTGAAGGGCAAGAACGCCCACGATGCCCGACTCGTCGCCGCCATGGTGCGCCACGGCCTAACGCACATCCTCACTTTCAACGCCGACGACTTTCACCGCTACTCGGAGATTGAGGTCGTGACACCGGAGGCGATCGTCCGCGCTGCGGGCAGTGCCTGATCCTGTGCCTGCGCAAGGAGATCGACCTGCGCCGGTTCGAGATCCCGATTCAGGCGGCGACGTGACGCGCAAGCGAAAGCTGCTGGAGAAGCAGAAGGAAGGCAAGAAGCGGATGAAGACAGTCGGGCGGGTGGACATTCCGCAGAAGGCGTTCATGACGGTGCTGGAGCCGGAGGAGTAGACGCGACCCAGCTTCAAGCCGATGCGCCCCGCCCTCGGCTTCCCCGGCACGAGTCGGACAGCCTGGGACCTTCCGAATTGATCAAACCTCGGCACGACTTTCCGCGTACGATACGTCGATGAGACTTTCACTATCTCGCGAACAAGTCGAGGAGTTCTGTCGCCGGTGGGCCATTCGGGAGCTGGCGGTATTCGGCTCGGCGCTGCGCGATGAGCTTGGACCGGCCAGCGACGTGGACGTGCTGGTCACCTTCGCACCCGACGCGGCGTGGAGCCTGCTCGACTGCGTACAGATGCAGAACGAGCTTGGCCAACTGATTGGCCGACGGGTCGATCTGGTCAGCCGTCGCGCGATTGAAGCCAGCGCCAATCCGATTCGCCGGCGAGAAATTCTGGACACCGCGGAGACGGTGTATGCCGCGTGACGACGCCACCCTGCTCGACATCGCACGAGCGTCCCAACTTGTCCTTGATTTCACAAAGGGCATTTCCCGCGACGCCTTCCGCGATGACTTGAAGACGCAATCGGCCGTGATGCATCAACTGCTCATCATCGGCGAGGCGGCCAAGCGCCTTTCCAACGCGCTTCGCGAGTCGCACAAGGAGATCCCGTGGAGCCTGATTGCGGGAATGCGCGACAGGCTGATTCATGGTTACGACGCGGTCGATCTGGACGAAGTCTGGCAGACGTTGCAGAAGGACGTTCCTGAGCTCATCGATCGCATCCGGCCACTGCTGCCGACGTAGACCAAATGCCTGATCGGAAGTTCGACAGCCAATTCACCCAGCGTCCGGTCTGGCACATCTCGCGGGAGAGTCCCCGCCGCTAAGGCACTGGTCCGCCGTCGCCGCCACGCAGTGCCGAGCGCTCACGCTTGCGGTCCGATTGGTCGCCGACGCCTGACGTCCGCACCACATCCGGTACTTGCCTCGAATCCGGGACTCCATTACTCTCACAGTTGGCGTGATCGCACGCGCCTGACTCCCAGACCGGTCGCCCACGCCGGCCGGCAATGCGGGAGCGAAGGGGATTCCTGTCCTCGTGCGAGCGGATTCCGTGGACTGTTTTTCCGTCGACGGTCGCTGCGCGTGGGACTCGACCGCTCGATGCGAAAGGCAGTCGAACTCATGACCGCACAAAAGCACTTCAAGCAGCTCGTTCGGACGCGCATGACGCGCACCGGCGAGAGCTACATGACCGCGCGACGACAGATCCTGCGCGACGCGCCGGCCGAGCCGACCCGCGACGGACCCGATCGCTGGCACCTGCCCGGCGTCGTGCCGGCGGCGACGGCGCTGCGCATCCTGATGAACGCGGCCGGCGCGCGAGCGCCCGGCGGCGGCCCGATCGGCGAGGCGCTGGCGTTCGGCGCGGCGGGCGGGATCGGCATCGGCGTGTGCGCGATGTATTACGCGAAGGAGGATTTCGCGAGTTTCTTCGTCGCGGGCCGGCACCTCTGGCATGACGACGCGGAGTATCTGACGAAAGCGTGCAAGCGGCTCGGGGTCGAGGCGATCGTCCGGGAGAGCGGCGGCGCGAAGGCGGCCGACGCGCACCTGCGCGCCGCGCTGGCCGACGGCCAGCCGGCGATCGCGTTTGTCGATGCGGCGCATCTGCCGCACCGGGCACTTCCGGCGCATTTCAGCGGCGGCGGCTACCACGTCATCACGGTTTACGCGATCGACGATGCGCGCGGCGTGGCGCGGATCGGCGACCTGCACGATCACCCGTTCGACATTCCGCTCGACGCGCTGGCCGAGGCGCGCGGGCGGATCCGCAAGTTCAAGAATCGCGTGATCCACCTGGAACCGCGGAAACCCGGGCCGGACTGGAAGGCGGCGCTGGACGACGGGATTCGCGCCTGCGCCACGGCCCTCTCGTCGAAGCCGCGCAAGGGTTTTCCGGAGTGGTTCACGCTGCCCGCGGTGCGAACGTGGGGCGAGCGGCTGGCGGACAGCGGCACGAAGGACGGCTGGGAGAGCGTTTTCGCGCGCGGACATCGACTCTGGACGGGCCTGACGAGTGTCTACGACTTCATCGAGAATTACGGCACGGGCGGCGGACTCTGCCGCCCGATGTTTGCGGAGTTCCTGGGCCATGCGGCCGACGTGCTGCGGCGGCCGGCGCTGCGCGACGCTGCGGAGCGCTACGCGGCGCTGGGCGAGCAGTGGAGCGCGTTGGCGTCGGCGGCGCTGCCGGCCGGCGCTCCGCTGTTTCGCGAGGTGCGCGAACTGTACGCGCGGCGCGGCGAGATGATGGCCGAGGCGAGCGCCGATCGCGTCGGCGAGCTGCGCGACGTGTGGCAAGAGATTCTTTCGCTGGGCCAGCGCGCCAAGACGACGTTTCCGCTGAGCGAGGCGGAGTGCGCCGGGCTGCGGCGCGACCTGCAGAAGCGCGTACTGGCGATTCACGAGGGCGAGGTCGCGGCGCTCGACGCGCTGGGCCGCGCGAGCGCGTGATCGCGACGAAGCCTGCAAACCGTGCAAATCAAAACTGAGATCGTCAACACCGGCGAGCGTGCCCGCGCGGCGCGTCGCACAACCGGGAGACTTTCATGCTTCGCAGCATTCTGGCCGTGATTCTGGGATATGTCGCGATGATCGCCGCCACGCTCGTGACGTCGGGCGTGCTGACGGTCGTGCTGGTCGGCGGCGTTCCAAACGCCGAGTCGCGGGGCGCTCCGCCCACGAGCTACATCGTCGCCAACCTGATCGCCGGCGCCGCGTGCGCCGTAGCCGGCGGATGGGTGGCGGCGCGGCTGGCGCCGGCGCGGCCGCGGCTGCACGCAGCGGTGCTGGCGGCGCTGACGCTCGGGCTGGGTGTGCAGTTCGCGGTGTCGCAGCGCGGCGGCCCGCACCCGGGCTGGTACCTGGTGCTTCTCCCGGTCGTCGGCGCGCTGGGGGTCATGCTCGGCGGCGCGCTACGCCGCGCGCCCCGACGAGCAGCCGCAGCGGGGTAGTGCGATTTCCCAATGTTTCGGCACTACGAATCGGGAAAACGCGCGCGTCACGCCTCGGGCCGGATGCGCAGGCCGACGAGCGTCAGGTCGTCGGCCTGTTCGGCCAGGCCGACGAAGCGGCGGATGTCCCAGAGGATCGCCTGGAGCGCGTGCTGCGGCGGCAGCGCGCCGTGCTGCTCAAACGAACTGCGCAGGCGGGCCCGGCCGAACAGCTCGCCGGCGAAGCTGTACGCTTCGACCGCGCCGTCGGTGTAGAGGAGCAGCGCGTCGCCGGGCAGCAGGTCGACGCGGCGCTGCGCGTATTCCTCGGCCGGATCGACGCCGAGCACAAGCGACGATTCCCCGGCCACGGTGACCGCGCCGCTCCGCCAGTGGAGCAGCGGCTCGTGCCCGGCGCAGCAGTAAGACAGGCCGCGCGCGTCGGTGTCGAGCGCGATCAGGAGCAGCGTGACGAATTCGCTGCTGGTGGTTTCGGCGCAGACGTGGCGGTTGAGCCGCGCGACGATTTCGCCGAGATCGACGCAGGCGTCGACCATGGCGCGCAGCGCCCCGCGGACGCTGGCCATCAGCAGCGAGGCGGGGATGCCCTTTCCGACGACGTCTCCGACGACGGCGGCAACGCGCCCGTCGCACAGCGTAAGCACGTCGCAGAAATCTCCGCCGACCTGAAAGCTGGGCTGAAAAACGCGGGCCGACTCGATCCACTTGTGCTCGGGCAGCGGGGCGCTGGCCATGCGGGCCTGAATCTGGCCGGCCAGCGCGAGCTGGCGCTCGGTCTCCGCGGCGCGCAGGCGCGCCTCGATCAGCCCGGCGTGAACGACGGCGATGGCGGCGTGGTCGGCGACTGCCGCGAGCAGGTTGCGCTGCGCCCGGCGGAAGCGCTGGCGGCGGTCGGTATAGACGCGAATGACGCCGACGGGGTCGCCGCGGTAGATCATGCCGACGGTGAGGACGCTGACGATGCCTTCGAGGCGGGCCTCCTCCGGGTAGCGCACGCGCGGGTCGGAACCGGCGTCTTCGACGTAGACCATCTCGCCGCGCAGGGCGATTTCGTCGGTGGTGTTCTGGCTGCGCAGGACGGGGCCTTTTTCGAGGTACTTGCGCGAAAGGCCGTAGACGGCGCGGATGGTCAACTCGTCAGTCTGCGGATTATAAAGCCGCAGGCTGCAGAAGCGGCAGCCCATCACGCGGGCGGTCTCGGCGACGATGCGATCGAGAATCGCCTGAAGGCCGTGCTCGCCGCGCAGCAGCTCGGCGATGTCGCCGATCAGGGCGATCTGCTCGGTGGCGGCTGTCATGCGCAGCTCGCGGCGGCACCACTCGCCGAGCACACGCGCCCCCCAGCGGACCGCGGCGACGGCCTGCGAATTCACGCCGCGGTCGAGCGGGGGCAGCTTGTCCCAGGCGTGGCGCAGCGCGCCGGCGTCGATGCCCGGGCGCTGGCGCGCGACTTCCTGAAACGCGATCCCTCCGTCGCCGCGAAACTCGCCGACGGCGACGTAGCCGGCGAGCTGATCGTCCACATAGACCGGCGCGGCGACGTAATAGACCGCCGCGCTTTCGATAAATGCGACGACGGCGGGCGGCTCCGGCGCGGGGACGGGGACCATCGTCACGTCGGCAGGAATGACGCGCAGCGTGTGGTTTGTCAGCATGGCGAAGGCGCTGCTGGCCGAGGCGCCGGTGATGTAGCTGCCGCGGTTGTCGAACGCGGCGACGCGCATGGCGGAGGCGCGCGAGAGGCCGCGTACGAAGTCTTCGAGCGTCGCAATGTCGATCAGTTCGCGCAGCATCGCGTTCCGTGTGCGGCGCCGCGCGAGGGCGGCGGCGCCGGCGGTGCGATTATCCGGGCTAGCGGGTGTTTCCGCACCCCATAGCGCGGCGCAGCGGCGCTCACTCCTGCGGCGCGGGCGCGGCGGGGAGCTGATGCGTGCGGATGAGCGGGGCCAGGTATTCCTTCGCGAATTGAACCGTCGTCCAGCCGACGTGACCGCCATTCGCGCCAAACTGGGCGAGTGCGGGCGTCCACTCGACCTGCCGCAGACGCGCGCGGTAGAGATCGCGTTCCAGATCCGTCAGCCCGTCGGGAGGCGAGAATCCGACGCAGCCGGCCGCCGCGCCCGGGCGGCGGTCGATCGGCCCGAGGATCGAGGTGCCCACGACGAGCAGGCCGGCGTCGAGCGGCGAATGGAAATTGACGACGCCGGCGCGGCAGCGCAGAAGCGCGGCGGTCAGGTCGTAGTCGGGCGAAAGCGCGGGCGCCAGCAGGATCGCCATGTCGATCTGTCGCCCGGGCGGCAGGGCCTCCAACGACAGCACGGCAATGCCCGCGCCGCCGGAGTGGCCGACGAGATGGACCGGCCGGCCGGGATGGAGGGCGCGATACGCGAGGATGCGCTCGGCGAGGATTCCGGCGACGTGGCGGTTTCGCTCCAGGTCGGTCAGGTTTACGACGAAAGCGCCGGGGAGGTTGCTGGTCCACTCGAAGCGCTCGATCGCGTAGGGCACGCCGCCCTCGTCGAGGCCGAGGATCAGGTCGCGGTTCCACACGCTGGGGCCTTCGATGCCGGGGAGGACGACGACCAGCCCACGGTCGTAGCGCTCGGGCGTGCGCGTGCGCTGCGGCACGGCGGAACAGCCGGCGCAGAGCATCGCTGCGGCGAGCGCGGACGCGAGTGCGACGAGCCTGAAGCGCGACATGCGGCTACCAGCGCGGCCGGGCGTACCGGTCGCGGCCGCGGCGAAGCAGGGCCCGCGGAATCTCCGGCAGCACGGCGGCGATCAGCGAAGCGAGCAGCGCCGTCACGGCGGCGCGCAGCAGCATGGCCGGCAGCGACGGCGCCGTCAGACCCTGCACAAAACGCTCATGCAGCACGATCAGCAATTCGGCCGCTCCGCCGGCGGGCGCGGCGACGACCCAGCGCGCCCACCACGAGCGCTGATTGACCGCTTCGCGCCAACGGGCGAGCAGCAGACCCGCGACACCCAGCGCGAATCCGTGTACGCCGAACGAGCCGATCGTCTGCGTGTCCTGCACGAGGCCGACGAACAACGCCGCCAGGCGCGCATCGGCCGCTGGCGCAAGCAGGGCGACGAGCAGCGCCATCGCGAGGTAGAGATCCACCCAGGACACGCCGCCGAAGACTCCGACCGCGGCGTGCGCGATGCAGACGACGAGCAGCGCGACCCAGAAGCCGAGCCAGTGCATCAGCCGGGCCTCGACCGCACGCCCGAGACGTCGGCCGAGATCGCCGCGGCGCCGGGCGCGGCGGCCGGGCGCGGACGGGCGGGTTCGGCCGGCGGCGCGCGCTCGGGCCGATACCAGGCGGGCGCGGGAACCTGCATGTATTTGGACGAACCGCGGATGCGGCGGCCGTCGAGGCGCTCATATTCGAAGACGATCTCGATCTCGCGGCCGAACGGCTTGACCTCCGGCGGCCAGCGCAGCGGGAAGCCGTACCAGTCTCCGCCGGCGGCGCGTTTGAGCACGCGATAGCCCTCGGCGGCGAGGCGGTCGAATTTCCACTCGTGAAGAACGGCACGCGCCATCTCGCCCTGGTCGTTGCGCGAGACGGCGTACATGGTGACGATGATCGTGCCGGGGACGAAGACGCCCTTGTTGGACGCGCCGGAGACGAAATAGACGCCGGCCTTGAAGCCGACGGCCTGCTCGTTCTCGAACATCCAGACGGGGTTCTGGAAGAATTGGTAAATGGCGACCACGTCGTCGGAGAGCGGGACGGCCAGGACGTCGCGGTCCTTCTGCTGCGCCGGGCCGGGCGCCACGCAGCCGGGGAGCAGGGCGAGCGCTGCCAGAGCCGGCGCGAGGAGACCGAGTCGGGAGAATCGATGGATCATGCTGTTCCCATCCTGGCGCCGGTTGCGGAGCGCCGCCGGACGCGGAGGTTCGACCATATGGGGCACGGGTTGGAAACCCGTGCCACCCGGGGTGTCCGTGTCACCTGGGGTCTTTGTGACATCCCTTTGCCCGTGCCACGCAGTTATGGCGATCGGCCCGCGAGCGTCGGGAGCGGCACGTCGTACGAATTCGGGTCGGCTGTGCCGTTCAGCTCCTTGCGGACCCGTTCGAGCATGGCGGCCGGCTTCGACGGGCCATACTGCTCGTTGGCGGGTCCGCCGTCGTCCGGCTCGTCCTCCTCGCGCGGGGTGACGGGCTTGAGATCGGGCCGCGGCTGGCCGTCGATGATCAGGTTGTCGGGCTTGACCTGAAGACCCTGCATCAGCGGGCTGGTCAGCACGTCGGGCGGGATGATGCCCGTGCGGTCGCGCTCGGTGGCCGACAGCTCACGATAGTCCTCGATCGAGCGGATCACGTGCGGCGTGAGGATGACGAGCAGCTCCGACCGATTGGTCGTGTGCGACTGGTTGCGGAAGAGCGTGCCGAGGAACGGGATGTCGCCGACGAGCGGCACTTTCTGCTCGCGGCGCTCCTCGCGCGTGCGCACCAGGCCGCCGAGCACGATCGTCTCGTTGTCCTTCACCTGCACGTTCGTCTCGGCGATGCGGCGGAGGAAGACCGGGGCAGTGATGCCCTGTCCCACGTCGACGGTCGAGCCGCTGAATTCCGACGCTTCCTGGCGGATTTCCATGCGCACCCAGCCGTCGGGGTTGATCTGCGGCGTGACGGTCAGCGTGATGCCGACGCGCTCGCGCGAGACGCTGGTGGTGATCTGGCCGCCGGTCGTCGTGCTGGTGGAATTCACGTAGGGCACGTCGTCGGTGACTTCGAACGAAGCGGGCTTGTTGTCCATCGCCACGATCTGCGGGCGATTGAGCACGTTGAGGCTGCCCTCGTTCTGAAGCGTGCGAAGCAGGAAGTTGAAATCCTTGCCGCTGATCGTGAACGAGAAGCCGCCCAGGCCGCTGCCCGCGGCGCCGATGTCGGTTCCGCCGACGTAGTCGAACGTGGTCGTGTCGGTCGGGCCGGCCTTCTGGAACTGCAAATCCTGGAACGCGAACTCGACGCCGAGGTCGAGCGAATTGTCGAGCGTGACTTCGACGATCAGGATCTGGATCAGCACCTGCGGCGGCTGCTGGTCGAGCTCCTTGATCACGTCCATGACCGAGCTTTCGAAGCGCGGGCTGAAGCTGACAATCACGCGATTGGCCGACTCGTTGGCGATCGCGACGATCTCGCGCTCCTGCTTGCGCTGGAGCGATACGTCGTCGCCGAGCGCTTCGAGGCGGTCCTTCTCCTTCTGGCTGTAGTCGGTGAGCGACGTGGCCATGTCGGCCGCGGGGATGTTGCGCGGCGCGTAGATGACCGTGCGGCGCTCCTCGATCGGCTTGGTGTCGAGCTCGAGAATGAGGCGCTCGACGAGATCGAGGTAGCCGGATGTGCCGGCGGCGATGACCGAATTGGTGCGCGGCTCGGCGGCGAAGTAGATCTGCTGTCGTCCACCGCTGCTCGGCCCTTCGCCGAGCGTGAGCGTGCGCTCCTCCGTGCCGGTGGTCGTGGTCGCGGTTCGGCCGCCGCCCCCGCCGCCGGTCCCCGACGTGCTGGTGTCGAAGAGATCCTGAAGCAGCGTGACCATCTGCTCCGCGTCGCCGTTGCGCAACTGGAAGACGCGGACGGTGTCGGACTTGGGCTTGGTGTCGATGGCTTCGACCAGCGACTCGACCAGCGGCATGCTCTCCATCGGGGCGGTGACGACGATGGAGTTGGTGCGCGTGTCGCCGATGACCTGGATGTCGGCGGCCATGGCGCGGAGCGTTTCGGTGCCGATCTGGGGATTCTGCTTCTGAAGCAGCAGCAATGGCGCGCTGACGCGGTCGGCCGTCCCGCCGCCGCCAGCGCCGCCGCCGCCGGTCGTCCGCCCGCCGACCGCGCCGCCGCGGCCGGTCAGGATGCTCTCGATCAGATCGACGGCGGTCTCCGCGTCGGCCTGATCGAGCGGGAAAATGCGCACGATGCGGCCGCCGACCGAGGTCGTCTCGTCGAGCTGCTTGACGAGCGCGACCACGTCTTGAAGCAGCGAGTTGGGGCCGTAGGCGACGACCGAGTTGGTCTTTTCCTCGAACGTGACGGTCACGTCCACTTGCGTGGCATTCGCGCCGCCCGCGGCGCCGCCGCCGCCGGCACGACCGGCGCGACCGCCGCCGGTGAACAGGTTCTGCACGGCGTCGGAAATCTGCTCCGCGTTCTGGTTCTTGAGCGGGATGATCGCGACGCGCCGGGTGACCTCGCTCGGGCGATCGAGGATATCCACCCATTTTTCGATTTTGACCATGTCCTCGGCCGACGCGGCGAGGAGCAGCGAATTGGAAACGGCGTCGGCGGCGATGTGGATGGGCGTGCCGGTGAGCTTGGTGTCGCCGCCTTCCTGCTTCGTTTTGTCCACGAGATCCTGGAGCAGCGTCGCGATGTTGGACGCGCTGTTGAGCAGCACCTTGCGCAGCTTGATCTGCATGGTGGGGTCGAAGTCCTGATCGAGGCTCTCGACCAGCCGATCGGCCTCGTTCAGGTAATCGCGCGTCCCGGTGAGCAGCAGCGAATTGCTGCGCGGATCGGCGATGACGTGCAGCGTCTCCTTCGACTCGTTGATGTTGCCCTCGGCCTCCTTCTTCTTGTCGAAGAGATCCTGCAACATGCCCTGAAGCCGGGCGGCGTCGGCGGTTTTGACGTGGCGATAGCGCGTCTCGACCGGGCGGAACGCGCCGGAGCTGTCGAGCTGCATGGCCAAATTTTCGAGCATGTCGTAGACCGACTCAGACGCGACGATGATCAGCGCGTTGGAGCGCTCCTCGGGCGTGATGATCGCGCCGTCGCGGGCTTCGTTCTTGTCGCCCAACGCCTGCGCCCGCTTCTCCATCACGTCGGTCAGCGACTCGGCCGCGGTCTTGGCGTTCATGTTCTTGAGCGAGAGCACGTAGGACTTGACGCCCAGCTCGCTGGCGGGCTTGTCGATTTCGGCCACGAGACCGGCCGCGAGCAGCACGGACTCCTTGCGGCCGATGACGACGACGACGTTGCTGCGCGCGTCGAACTGGACGCTGACTTCGTAGGGCAGGCCCTGGGCCGCGACGCGGTCGGGCGGCACAGGCGGCAAAACGCCCTTCTCGAAATTGTCGCCGCTGTCGCTGGGGCGCAGCAGCGGCTTCTTGCCCTTGTCGAACACGTCCTGCAACAGCTTCTGCACGTTTTCGGCCGAGGCGTGCTTGAGGGCGAAGACGCGCACGTCGGTATCGGCGCCGATCGGCAGCGTGTCGAAGACCTGCGCGATCTGCTGAAGCGGCTCGATGTTCTTCTTGGACGAGAACATGATCAGCGAGTTGGTGCCCTTCTCCGGCAGGATGCGGATCGGGCGCTCCAGATCGAGCTCGGGCAGCTCGGTGCCATCGGCCAGGCGCAAGCGCAGCTTGCGGACGAAGGGAACCGAGGCGCGGGCGTTTCCGCCGCCGCCGCTGACGGCGGCGTTGGCCGCCTCCTGCTGCTCCTTGATCATGTCGTCGAGGACTTTGGCGACGTCGGTCGCCTGCGCGTTGCGCAGCGGCATGAGCACGATTTCGGCGACGGAATAATCGCCCGTGTCGTCGATTTCCACCTTGATGTCGTATTCGCGAACGAGCTCTTCGATCTCGGCGATGTCGCGATCGGTGCCGACGATGGCTACCGCGTTGAGGCGGTCGAGCGCCTGGATGAACGGGCGCGCGGCCTGCTCGACTTCGCTGATGTCCTGAATCTTGTCGATGATCGGCTGCAATTGCGCGACCACGTCGGCGGCGCGCGAGTTTTCGAGCCGGACGATCTCTTTGCGCGTGCCGCCGATGGTGTCGACGTCGAGCGTGTCGATGATCTCCGCGATCGTTTCGACGTTTTCCTTCGACGCGACGACGATCAGCGAATTGCTTCGCGTCTCGGCGATGATGCTGAAACGGTCGCCCGGGCCGGGCGTGGCGGTTCGCACGGCGATCAGCGCTTCCATCTGCGACTCGATGATCGGCGCGAGCGTGCCGGCCTTGGCGTTGCTGAGCTGGAAAATCTGAAGCACGGGCGCGGGGGCCGTGCCCTCCATCAGCGATAGGATCCGCTCGATGAATTCCAGGTCTTCGGCGTCGCCGGTGATGATCACCTGGTCGCTGCCGTACGGCGTCGCGAGCACGTCGCCCTTGAGCGAGCCGGACACGCCGGTGACGCCCGTGACGCTGCCGGACGGCGCGCTGGCCGGGGCACTGGCCGCCATCTCATCGGCGAGCTGATCGGCGGCAGCGCTAAGGCGCTCGCGGCCGAAGGGTCGCTCGGGCGCGGACGAATCATCAACCGGCGCGGCGACGGGTCGGCGAGCTGGCTTCGACGCAGGCTTGGAAGCCGGCGGCTGCGCGGCGCGTTTTGCGGCGGGCTCGGCCTTGCGGGCATCGCGCGGCGCGGCGCCGGCGTCGGCAGGTCGCGGCGCCTTGCGGGTCGTCGGGGTGCGCGGCTCATCCTTCGGTCGCGCGGGCGGGCGCTCCTTTGGCGCTTCGGGCGCGGGTGGCGGCGGCGCCGCGCCTTCGTCGTCAAACAGAACCGCCAGCGCCGAGAACGGCCCAGGCGAAACGTGCGAGCCAATCCAGCCGATCGGGCGGATCGTCGCCGGTTCGGACGTGACGTCCGATTGCTCTTGCACGGGTTCTGGCTGCTGCACCTCGGGTTCCGCGGGCACGGGGGGCTGCTCTGCGCCGCCGAGCTTGCGCAGCTCGTCGAAGATTCCATAGGCAATGAACGGCGAGAGCGGGCCGGCCGCGACAATGAGCCGCGAGCCGCCGGCGTAGCCGAATTCGTCCCGCGGCGTGCCGCCGCCCCCACCACCGCCGCCGCCGGGAGGCGCGCCGCCGGGCTGCGGCCCGCGCGGCTGAACGCGGCGCGGCGCGCCGCCGGGCTGGCCGGACGGCTGCCCGGCCGGGCGATTGGCAGGCGGAGCGATGGTCGGCCGGCCGGCGCCGGGCGGCGTGCCGGTCGGGCGGCGCGTATTCGTTCCGCCGGAGCGCGGCGTGCGATTGGGCGACGCGCCGCCGGGGCGGACATTCGCGCCGCCGCCGAGATTGGAGCGGCCTCCGCCGATGACGGGGCGCGCGCCGCCGCCGCTGCGCGAGCCGGGGTTGCGCAGGTCTTCGATCAGTTGCAGCGCATCCTGCGCCGAAAGATTCCGCAGCCGGAAGACGCGCGTCTCCGGCTTGGCCGGGTTGATTTCGGCCAACTGCTTCACGAGCGTTTCGGCCGTTCCGAAGATGGACGGATCGCCATAGACGACGAGCGTGCGGGTCGGCACGTTCGCGCCAACCGTAATGCGGCGCGGCTCGCGGTTGTTGGCGCGGGCGAGCGACTCTTCGCCCTGGTTGAGCACCTGCTCGATCATCGCGGCGAGCGCTTCGACGTCCTGGCCGAGCGGCACTTCGATGATCTTGGCGTTGGCGACGACGTAGTCGGGGCTGTCGAACTGGGCGACGAGATCGCGGACTTCGTCGATCTGCGCCTTGGTCCCGCGGACGATGATCGATTTGCCGGTGTCGTTCGGCTGAATCATCGCCTCGCGCTTGCCGTCGGCCGGCCCGCCGCCGCGACCCTGTCGCGCGGCGCCGCGTTGCTCGAGGAAATTCGACAGGTATCCGAAGACCTGCGACGCCGGCACGTTTTCCACCGGGATCATCGCAATCTGCGTCTGGCTGTTCTTCTCCAACTGCGCGATGACCGACGACTCGACCAGGTCGATGTCTTCCGGCCGGCCGAAGACCAGCACGGAGTTCGTGGTCGGCTCGGCCGTCGCGGTGACGTCGAGCTCGCGGCCGCCGGCGCCTGCGCCGCTGCGGTTGGGCAGCGCGCCGACGCCGCCGCGCCGCCCGCCGCCGCCCATTCCGCCGCCCATGCCGCCGCCGGGCTGCGCGCCGGTTTGACCCGCGCCGGCGAAGCTGTTGATCGCGGAGGCGACCGTCTCGGCGTCGGCCTCGACCAGCGAAAAGACGCGGAATTCCTTGCGCTCGCCGGCGGGCGTCTCCGTGTCGATGACGGAAAGCAGCTTGCGCACGACGGCGAACGTCTGCGGCGAGCCGACGACGACGACGCTGTTGGTGCGCGGGTCGGCGACGGGCACGAACGGATCGACGCCCAGATCGCCCTGGCCGCCGCCGAGCAGGCGCTGCACGGAGATGTACTCCTGCATGGCCTGCTTGACGGATTCGACCACTTCCTCGGCTTTCGCATAGCGCAGCTCGAAGCGCTCGATGCCCATTTCCTGCGATTCCTGATCGAGCGCGGCGACGAGGTCTTCGATCTGCGTGTAGACGCCCTGCGGCGCGCGGACGAAGAGCTTCTTGGCCGCCTTGTCGCCGATGATGCTCACGCGGCCGCTGGTCGCGCCGCCGCTGCGTCCGCGCCGCCGCCCGCCGGCGGCATCGCCGAACGCGGCCGCCGCGCCGCCGCCGGACGAACCGCCGACGACGATCGAGAGGAGCTTGTCGGCCAGTTTTTCGGGATCGGCGTATAGAACGGGAATCTCGCGCGTGATGACGCCCTTGGCGGCGCGCTGCTCGAGGTCGGCGATCTTCTTGAGAATCAAATCACGCTTGTCGGGCGGGCCCCAGACAACGATCGTGTTGGTCGTCGGCTCGGGCTCGATGCGCACGGCGGTCGCCGAGGACGCGGCCGCGCCGGCGCGACCGCCGGGCCCTTCGCCCGCGCCGCCGCCGCGCCGCGCCTCGCCGTAGATCGTCTCGACGACCGTGGCGATCGCTTCGGCATCTCCGAATTCGCACTGGAAAATGTCGGCGTCGGCCAGCGGGCCCTCCAGATCGAAGCGCTCGATCTGCTCTTCGATCAGCGGGATGTCCTTCGCCTCGCACGTGACGATCAGCGTGTTGACGCGCGGATCGGACGAGAACGTGACCTGCCCGACCTGGCCCTGAACGCGCGATCGGCCCCCGCCCTGCCGCCGGCCGCCGCCGAACATCGCGGCGGGGCCACCCTCGCCGCCGACGGTGATTCCGCCGCCGCCGCGCCCGCCGGCCGCTCCGAACACGGCCTGGAGCAGCGGGAGGACGTCTTCGACCTTGGCGCGCTTGAGCTCGTAGTGGCGAATGACGATCGAGTTGCCGGCCTCCAACCCTTCGAGCTTGGTGATGACGCTTTCGACGAGCGTCATGACGTCGGGCGGGGCGGAGACGAGCAGCGAATTCGTCACGTCATTCGCGACGATCTCGACGGATTCGACCTTGGTGCCGTCCTCCATGCCCGGCAGCATGAACATCTGCTGCTGCTGCATGATTTCGAGCATCTGCTGTTGCTGCGGATTGCGGCCCTGCCCGCCGGGAATGTTGGGGAAGCCGGGCTGGCGCCCGCCGCGGGCGCGGCTGATGCCGAGCACTTCCTTCACATTTTCGGCGGTCTCGGCGGCGTCGAGCGTCTTGAGCTGGAAGACGCGCACGTCGACCTCGCCGGGCGGAATGTCCAGCTCCTGAAGCAGCTTCTGAATCTCGGGAAGCAGCGAGGCTTCGCACTTGACGATCAGGTAGCTGTGGCCCGCATCGGTCGCGATGCGCATCTGGGCCGCCTGCTTGCCGGAAGCGCCGGCGGCGCCGCGGCCGCCGCCGACCATCGAGCGAAGCTGGTCCATCATGTTGCCGCCCGCGTTGGCGCCGCCCTTCTCGTCGCCGCCCTCTTCGCCGCGACCTCCGCGGCGCTGCTGCTGTTGCTGCTGCTGTTGCTGCATCTGCTGCTGCAGGAGCTGCTGCGGGATGCGCTGATTGGGGACGTCGAACATCTGGCGCATAATCTGGGCCGCGGCGGTCACGTCACCGTAGCGGAAGTGGAAAATGCGGATGACTTCGCCGACGTCCATGTCTTCGGTCAGCAGGTCGATCGCGGCCTCAATGTCGGCAACGCGATCCTTATCGCCTTCGAGCACGATCGTGCTGTCGGGCTGAACAATCACCTTCACCGGGTCGCGCTTCGGCTCCGGCGGAGTAGCGGACGAATCGCCGCCGGCCGGCGGAGTCGCCGCGGGCTGTTTCGCGACCGGCTGCGCCGCGGGCTGCCGCGCGGATGCGACGGCGGGCTTGTCCGGCGTCTGCGCTTTCGGCGCGGCGGCGGCGGGCTCGTTCAAATCGGCGTCGTCATCCGGATCGAGCGGTGACGACGGCGCAGGCTTCGGCGCCGGCTTTCGCTCCGCCGGGCGGGGCTGGGCCGCGGGCGTCTTAAGGGCCGGCGGGCCGGCCTCATCCTGCGCGGCAGAGGCGAGGCGCGCGGCGCGCGGCTGCGTCAGGTCGTGCTCAATGTCGGAGAGAAGCTTGTCCGTCACCGCGACGCCGACCTGGAACGGGTCGGCCGCCTTGCGGATCGCGCCGCTCTCGCCGCCGTTCGTCGTTCCGGAGCGGCCGCGCGTCGGCCGGCGCGGCTTTTCGCCTTCGGGGGTCAGCTCGATGATGAGCGACTCTTCCTTGGGCGTCTGCTCGGCGTTGATGACCTGGATGTCGCTGCGCTGCTGGCGGAGATAAGCGAGCAGCGCGGCGGTGTCGGCCTTGGGCTTGATGCGCTTGAGCGTGTTCTCGATCTTGGCGCGGCTTTCGTATTCGCGAATGACTTTCTCAATGCGCGCGAACTCGCCCGGCCGGCACATCACCTTGATGTATTCCCCGTACCAGTCGGCATCGATGCTGGGGCCGCCCTTGTCCTCGTCGGGGAACATGTCGCGCACGTCCCAGGCGATGTCGCTGGCGTCGCCGCGCGTGATCGTGACGAAGTGCAGCTCCTTGCCGTTGTAGAGGTCGCCCTCGTCCATCGGCGGCGCTTCGTCGAGCAGCTTCACATAGCCTTCGAGCTTGCGCATCGTTCGCCGGCCGGCCGTGACGTACAGCTTGCTCGAATAATCGTCGGCCGTGACGGTCACCGTCTTGTCCGCCGCGAAAATGTTCGCCAGCGTCTCGGAGATGGCCGTAATGTCGCCATTTTCAATTCGGAAAATCTGAAGCTCGGGGATGGCGTCGCTGCCCTTTTCGAGCAGGCCGAGATACTGCTCCGCCTCGGCCACGTCCTTGATGAGCCCCTTGAGCACGACGCTGTTGCTGGCCTTGTCGGCGGTGGCCTTGACCGAGCCGGCCGCGCCGCGCGCCCCGCCGGCGGGCTGCATGACGTCGGTGATGGTGCGGGCGAGCGCCTCGGCGTCGCCGCGCTCCAACTGAATGATGTGGACGACTTCGCCGGCCTGGTCCTCGGCGTCGACCATGCGGATGATGTCTTCGGCCAGCTCCTGCATCTCATCGGGGGCGAAGACGATGAGCTGATTGGCGCGCGGGACGGAAACGACCCGCGGCTGCGAACCCTTGCGCATGCCGATCTGGCGCTCCTGCGCCTTCGACTGAAGCATCGCCTCGACGCTCTGCGCGATTTCGTCAGCCCGTGCGATCTTGAGCTTGTGCGTGCGGGCGACCGCGGCGGTCGGCAGCTCTGCTCCGTCGAGCTTGCTGACGAGGAGGTCGATCATCGGCATGATCGACTTGTCGGCGAAGACGACCAGAGAGTTGGTGGTCGGCTCGGCGATGGCGGTCGGCTGCATGCCGCCGCCGCGCGGCGCGCCCTGTCCGCGCAGGAACGACGACACGCCCATCTGGACGAGCGTCGCGTCCAACTGCTTGAGCGTGTAGACGTGGAAATCGAGCGACGGGGCTTCCTTGTCGAGCTCAGCCACCAGCGCGCGGATGTCCTCCATCTTCTTGGGCGGCGCCTGAACGACCAGCCGGCTGCCGCTCACCTCGACGGAAACCGCCTCGCCCGGCGACGCCTGCCGCCCGCGCGGCGAGAACATCGCCGTCAGCACGGAGCGCACCTGATTCGCGTCGGCGTGCTCCAGCTCGATCGCGACCGGCGCGCCCGCGGCGCTTTCGGCCGCGGCGTCGAGCGTCGTGATCGCCTCGCTGATCTGCGTCATCTTGATCGCCGGCGCGACGGCCACGATGCTCGATCCCATGACCGAGAAGCTGGTCTCGCGGCCGGGCACGGCCGGTCCGCGGCCGCGCGAGCCGAACTGCTGCGTGAGCACGTCGCGCACCTGGGTCGGGTCGTTGTCGCCGACTTCGAACACCTTCATCTCGGTGGTGACGAGGGCGCTCTTGGTGTCGAGGTCTTCGGCCCACTTGCGGATTTCCGCACCGTCCTCCTTGCCCGCGGCGAAGATGATCGAGTTGGTCATCGGCTCGGCCGAGATCTTGAGGTTGCGGTTGGTGCGGATCTTCTCCTCGAAGAGGCGCTGCAGGATCTGCACCATGTCGGCGGCGTTGGCGTTTTCGAGCGTGATGGTCTGAATCGGCGATTCGCGCTCGCTGGCGACGTCGAGCTGAGCGATGATCGCGTCGGCCATGTCGACCGCGATCTTCGGCGCGCTGACGATGATCTGATTGAGGCGCTGATCGACGGTGACGCTGACGCGGCCGGCGACGTCGGCCCCGAAGCGGCGCGAGACCTGGACGTTGAGAATCTCGTTGAGCTGATTCTTGACGTAGTCGGCGTCGGCCACGTTGATCTTGATGAACTTCTGCTGCTGCTTGAAATCCGCCTGGTCGGCGAGCAGCTTGTCGATCAGGGCCTTCACGCGCTCCATCGCGTCGCGCGGAACCGTGTAGACGATCTGCTCCGACATGCGGTCGGCCGTGAAGCGGAAGCGCAGCCGATCCGGCCGCGGCGGCTCGGCGTCGAAGCTCTGCTGGAGCATGCCGGCGATGTTGGCGACGTCCATGCCCGGAAGCTTGACGTTCTCGGTCAGCACGCGCTGCACGTCGAGAGCCGCGTCGGGCGCGACGTCGAAGATGTCGAGAAGCTGAAGCCCCTTGGTCACCGCGATCTGCGGGCCATTGATGATGACGCGATTGCTCTCGGCCTGGAACGTGACCGAAACCTGGGCCGCGACGCTGCGGCCGAGCTGCGGCGCGAGGAACGCCTGAAGCTGGTCGCGCAGCCAGTTGGCCGCGTCCTGCGCGACGACGTTCTTCACCTGGCGGAACTGCACTTCGCGGATCTGAAGCTTGGACAGTTCCTTGAACTCGGCCAGCAGTTTCTCGGCCTCGTCGAGCGCGTCCTTGTTGCAGGTGAGGAGGATCGTCTCGCTCATCGCGTCGGGGCGGAACTGCGCCACCATGTTGGGGAACAGGCGGCGCTTGGCCTCGAACGCCTGCGTCAGGTTGTTCGCCACGGCGTTGACGTCCGCGCCGGGCATCTGCACGGTCTTGATGATCACGTCGCGCCCGCCCGGATCGTCGATCTTGGCGATGGTCGCCTCGATCTCGGCGAAGCGGTCCTTCGGCGCCTCGACGATGATCTGGTCGCTGTTCGGCGCGGGCCAGGCGCGGACCTGCCCGCCCGTGGCGCGGCCGGCGAAGCGCCCGCCGCCGCCCTGCGCACCGGCGAACATCTGCGAGACGGTCGAGGCCACCTGCTGCGGGTCGGCGTTCTTCAGCGCGAAGAAGCGCTGCTCGGGCTTTTCGCTGGCGACGCGGTCGTCGTACGCCGCGGCGAAATCCTCGATCTGCTTGAGCGTGTCCGGATCGGCCTGAACGATCAGCGAATTGGTGATCGGCTCGGCCTTGGCGAAGACCGCGTCGCGCGAGCCGCTCATGACGCCGCCGCCGCCGCGCATCGCAACCGCGCCGCCGGCCGACTGCACGATCGGCTGGACCATCGCCTCGACCTGCGCGGCGTCGGCGCTGACGAGCGGGAGGATGACGAGGCGGGACGAGCTCGGCACGTCGAGCGACGCGATCAGCGCGGCGATCTCTTCGATGGCGGGGCGGACGCCCTGCACGAAGATGGTGCGGCCCTCGACCGCGAAGGCGGTGCGCTGCTGCCCCAGCACGGGGTGGCGATAGTTGCCATAAAACGCGCTGAGCGTGTTGGCGATGGCCTGCGGATCTCCCTGCGCGACGGCGAACTGCTCCATGACGGGCGTGTCGGTCAGGGCCTTGGCGTCCTGATCGAGGAGCAGCGGCTCGACCTTCTCCCAATCCTGATCGCTGCACACCACGATAAGCGTCTGCGAAGCGTCGAGCGGGATGATCTGGGCCGTGCCGATCGTCGCGGTCGGCACGCGCGGGGCCATGCCGCCCGGACGGAAACCGCCGGGATTGCGGCCGGGGCCGGCCGCGCCCGCCGTGCCGCCGTTTCGCGTCGAGAGCAGATCGCTCACAAGCTGGGCGGCGGCGCTGGCGGTGATGTTGGCGAGCTGGACGACGTGGCGGGTGCGCGGGTCGTCGGGCTCGACGTCGAGCTGGGCGATGACCTGCTCGATGTTGCCCATGTCCTCGCGCTCGGCCATGACGTAAAGCGCGTTGTTCAGCTCGTCGGGCACGACGGTCGGCTTGCGCACGGCGCCGCCGCGCGGCGCGGCGCCGCCGAACTGGCTCATGTTCTGGACGATCTGGTTGATCGTGTCGAACAGCTCGCCCGCCTGGGCGTGCTGGAGCTTGATCGTCTTGAAGTTCTTGGGGACGGACTTGTCGATGATCTTCAGCATCTCGTCGACGCGCTTGAGGCCCTCGTCGTTGGCGTAGACGATCAGCGCGTTGGTGCGCTCGTCGGCGGCCAGGCGGATGGTCTTCTTGGCCTTCTCGAAATCGCTCTCCAGCAGCACGCCCTCGGGCGTGTTTGCGGCGACGGGCGGCTGGTTGGGGTTTTGCGGATTGGGCACGGGCCGACGCGCCGCGGCGGCGCGCTGCCAGGCCGGGATGTTCGACTGGGCGCCCTGCTCCTGCTGGAAGATCTGTTCGAGGGTGGACTTTACGTCGACGGCGTTGGCGTATTCGATTTCGCGGACATAGGTCTTGAAGTCGCCGATGTCGGGGCGCTTGTCGATGTCCTTTACGAGTTTCTTGACTTCGTCGATCTTGTCGCGCGTGCCCTTGAGAATGATCGTGTTGGTGCGTTGGTCCGCGATCATGCGGATCTCGCCCTCGTCGGACGCGCCGGGGGCCGGCGCGGCGGGCACAAGCTGGCCGGTGTTCGGATCGCGAACCATGCGCGGCCGGCCGGCGGGCAGGCGGCTGGCGACGCTGCCGATGCCGAGAATCTCCTGCACAAGCTGCACGATGGCCTGCGCGTTGGTCTGAATCTCGACGATCTCGAACTCGCGCGGATCCTTTGTGGACAGGTCAATGCGCTGCGACAGCGCGATGAACTTGCGCACGTCCTTGGCCAGCGCGGTCACCTTGATCTGGTTGCTGTCGGAAAGCGCGCTGAGCCGCGAATAGTCGGGCAGCGCGTCGCCGAAGAGGTCGATGTACTGCTGGGCCGGGCGGCCGGCCGCCCGCACATAGACCTGCACATAGTCGGTGTCGCGCGGGTGCGCCTCCTCGAAGCGCTCCGTGTTCTCGTAGATGAACTTCGGATCGACGTATTGCGGCATCTCGGCGAGCGGGACGAGGTACAGGTGGTACTCGCGCTCGACGAAGCGGTAGCCCTTCATGTGCAGGATCAGGTTCAGTTCGTCGAGCGCCTCGTCCTTCGTAAACTTGCGCTGCGACTGGTACGTCAGCGTGCCGCCGATCACGGCCGCGTCGTCGAACGACATCAGCGGCTTGCCGAGGCGCTCGACGAACAGCGCGATCACGTCTTCCCACGGCGTGTTGTTGAACGCGAACCACTCCGTGTCGTCGGTCTGCTTGCTCTCGACGTCGCGCGGCGCGTGTCCTGCGGCGCCGCTGGGTCGGTCCGGCCGGTGGCCGGCGCCATTTTCGGGTGTCGCGGGCTTGCCGTTTTGGGTGTCCGCCGGAGTGCCGGCAACGCTGCCGCGCCGCGCGGGCGGACCAACGAAGTCGTCCGCGGCGGGAACGGCGCCGGGCTGCGCGCCGTCGGGCTGCGGGGCGCCGGCGGTCGCGCCGCGTCGCGCGGGCGGACCGACGAAATCATCGGCTGCGGGCGCCGCGCCAGGCTGGCCGGGCGGCGGCGCCGCGGCGTGATCGACCGCGTCGCTGCGCGTCTCGCCTTCGGGCGTGAGGGGGCGGGCGCCGGGCGGCTGCGCGGCGACGGGCGGTGCGCCGGTTCGGCGGGCGGGCGGGCCGACGAAGTCGTCCCGGGCCGGCGCCGGGCCGCGCTGCGTGTTGGCGTTCGGCTTGGCCGCTTCGCGGGCGGCCTCGATGGTTCGCTCGCCGGCGGGCGGCTGCGCGGCGGGCGCGGGCGCGCCGTCCTTGTCCATCTTTTCCTTGATGGCCTTCAGCTTTTCGAGCGCCTCCTGGGTGGAGGGCGAGCTGCTGGGCGGTTGCGGATCCTGCTCGAACGACGGCGCATTCCACGCCGCCGCCGGCCGCGCCCCCGCCGCCAGGGCCAATCCAAGGACCGGGCTCAGGAGCGCCCAGCCGATGCCGTGCCTGTTTGCCTGCCGCGCCATGAGGACACCTCACCGAAATAACCAGCGTCGCCGGCCGGGCGACGCGAAGCGCACGTGGAACGCAATCTGCCCGCGGAACTCGACTTCCGCCGGGGCCCTACGCCGACTTATACCCGAACCAGCCCGCCGCGCCGCATCCGCCGGACACGTCCCGACAGCGGGGCAGCGCGGGGCGATCGGCCACACCCGCATAACGGGCGCGGCAGGCCGGAAAACGCCGAGCGCGGGCGTGCCGCGCTCGTCAGCCTTCCAGGGCCTTTTGCAGTTGCTCGGCGACATCCGGGTACTTCGACGGCTCCAGCTTCTCGCGGTCGCGGAACGTCTTGCCGAGCCGGTAGAAGTAGTCCGTCGTGTCCGCTGCGTCGCCGCCGCCGGCCTCGACGCGCACGACCATCCCGCGCGGGGTGATCAGCACGATCTGGCCGTCGTCGACCTGCTCATTCAACTCGTGTCGGGCGGGAGGGTTCTTCGCGTCGCGCGTGTCGGTGACGCACGCGATCAGCCGTCCGTGCAGAGACGTGGTGGCGATCAGCACGAACTTGTCCGCGTCAGGGCGGGGATTGGCCGGAGGCGGTTTCGACGCCACGACCGGCTCGACCGGGCGCGTCGTCGGCTCGATCGGCGGGGGTTTCACGGCGACGACGGGCGCCACGTACTCGGTGAAGATGTTGTCGGTCACCAGCGCGTCGTAGTCGGCGACGGGGTGGGCCAGGCGGCCCTGATCCGTCTCGGTGAGCGTGTCGAGATCGAGGTACTTGAGCTCTTTGAGCTCCGGCGCTTTCGTGGGCAGCACGAGCGTGCTGGCCGTGAGCTGTAGCGTGAGGCGGCGCTCGCCGGCGGGGCTGCCGCCGCGCGCGGACGATTCCGCGCCGGCCGCTTCGCCGTTGCCGCGCGAGGAGCGCGAGCCGCGACGGCGCGAGCTGGACGACTCGCGCGGCGGAGCGGCCGAGCCGGCGGCAAGCGTCGGCCCGGCAGCGCCGGTCGACTCGACGCTCAGCACGACGCGGTCGATCTTGCTGAGAAATTCGTAGCGATAGAAATCGGTCAGCAGCGCGGTGATTTCCTTGAGCGTGCCGACCGCGCGGATGTTGAATTTCAGCTCGACCTGCCCGTTGCGCATCGTTCGCGGCGGGCGCGGGCTGACCGTCGCCTCGGCCAGGTGATGCCGCTCGACCAGGTGGTGCAGGTGCTCGCGAAAGCGGCGCTGCGCGACGTTCCAGTCGCTCGATAGCGTGCGGCCGGTCAGCGCCTCCCAGCGCTGCCCCGCGTTCGCGTCATTTTTGAGAAGGATTCGCAGGTCGCGCTCTTCCACCGTCTTTTCGCTGAGCGTCTGGCGCAGCGCGCCGATCGGCCGCACGACGAGGAATATGACGACCTGGGTGAGGATGGCGACGGCCACGGCCGCGCCGACCAGACTTCCCAGGATTCGTTCGCGCTTCGTCATTCGTGCTCGCCATCCGGGCGCCGCGGCGGCGCCGCCGATTTACTTCGCGGGCTTCTTGCCGCGCAGCCGTTCATCCTTCAAACGGTCCTTGCGATCGCGTTCGCGCTTGCCCGTCTCGTCCATGTGCCGCTTGAGCGTCAGCAGCTCGATGTTCAGGTCGGCCTTGCCTTTGAACTTGTTGATCGCGCCGGTGATTTCCTTCCACGGACCGAGCGCCGCGCGGTATTCGCGTGTCCCCTCGCCCAGCTCGTTCAGTTCCTTCTCATAGTTCAGCGCGACGCTCCAGTCGGTCGCGTGCAGGCCGCGCAGCGCGATCGTCGCCGAGCCGGCGTCGAACGTCACCTGCTCCACGTACATGTTCTTGTCCGGGCGGATTTCCGGGTCCATCAGCGTTTCGGACAGCGCCCACAGGTGGTCGGGCCAGATCGCTTCCGTCGCCCAGTCGGTCTCGACCTCTTCGATGCGAATGAGCCGCTGCACCTGCGTCCGGCGCTCTTCGACCAGCTTGTTGACCGTTTCCTTTTTCGCGGCCACGTCGCGCGCCAGGTCGGCGTAGACCTTCGCGACGCTGACGATCGTGGCCAGCACCGCGACACCCGCCGCGACGCCCGCGATGCGCAGCCGGCGCTTCAGCGCGGCGCCGGCCGGCACCGGCCGCTTGGGATTCAGGAAGTCGAGTTCGAGCAACCCCTCCGGCCCGACGCCCCAGGCCAGGCCGAGCACGGCGGAGAACGAGCGCAGCTCCGACGCGCGCGACGGGTCGACGCGCAGGCGGGCGGTCGGGTCGTACAGATCGCACGGAAGATTGAAGCGCTTGGCGAGACCGGCGACAAGCTGCGGCTCGAGGCCGGTGGCGCCGGCGACGACGATCCTTTCGAGCGCGGCTTCGGGGTCGATCGCCTTGTAGGCCTGCACGGTGCGGGTGGCTTCGACGAGCAGTTCGCTGACCGCCGCTTCGATCGCGTCGTCGGCGCCCTGGAGGTCGGTGAGGTCGGAGAGCGACAGGATGCGCGAGTCCTCGACGCCGCCCTCGCCGCGCAGCAGCGGCGCCGTGGCGTTGACAGATCGCGCGAACGCCAGCGACTCGCCGGAGATGATGTCGATCTCCGTCTGAGAAGGGCCGACGTCGAGCAGCAGCAGCCCCGACTCGGTCGCGCCGTGCAGCTTGCGCACGCTGACGACGTTGGCGTAGGGGCGCAGGCCGACGCGATCGATGCCCAGCCCGGCGGCGGCGATGGTTTCCTGCAGGCGCTGCAGCGTGTCCTTGAGCACGGCGGCCAGCAGCACTTCGGTCGCGAGCTTCGCCTTGTCGCGGCGCGTGACGAGATAGTCGATCACGGCCTGGTCGATCGGAAACGGGAGTTCCTTCATCGCCTGGAAGCGGATCGCGGCGGACAGCTCGGTGTCCGGCACGGGGGGGATGCTCAGGCGGTTGATGACGGCGCGTTCGCGCGGCACGTCGACGACCACGCGGCGATGACGCCAGTGGTGGCGATCGATCATCTGGCGGATGAACTGCCCCATGCCCTGCGGGTCGTCGGAATCGACGTTGTTGGGCAGGCGGTGGGAATGCGCATCTTCGAGCTTGATCACGCCGCCCGCCACCCGGGCGCGGACCATGCGCAAAGCGCGTTTGTCCCAGTCGAGGCAGATTACGTCGCGGGCGAGTTTCAGCATTTCTCCATCCGTGCGGCAACACTCCCGGCGGCGGGACCGCGGCCCGCCGCGGGAGTTTAGCGCTGGATCGCTATCGCTCCATCATCATCAATCGGCCACGCGGGGCCCAGCGCTGTAAGGTCTCGATAGTAACGGATTTGCGCCAGGGGGCCAATCATCTCGATCACCCACTCGTACCGCCGCGAAATCTTCGCGTGATCGGCATATCCGAGCGCCTCCACGTGATACTGATACGCTTTGGTGGTGATGTAGGGCGCAATTCCGTAAAAGGTCTCGACGTCGACCAAGCCGGTCGTCAGCGGCCAGGCGGTCGTCCGCAGCGTCTTGGCGTCCAGTTGACGGCGCGTCGCTTCGATAGAGGCGGCCAGGTCGGGCGTCATGCCGGGGATGAGCATGAGCACGCGGGCAGGCGCGGCGTTGATGTTGAACAAGCCGGGGATGCCCTGCGGCGTCGCGGTGCGCGTCGTGAAGCGGTCGAGCAGCGCGGGCAGCTCCTCGAGCGCGACCGGACTGCCGTCCAGCGGCGAGAGGTCTGCGCCCCCCGACGGCTGCGACGCGGGATCACCGCCCTGCGGACCCGTGCCGCGCGGCGGGCGGCCCTGCGTAAGCTGCTCGATTGTCTGGCGAAGCAGGTCTTCCTGCGAAGGCGTATCGTCGCCCGCGCTCTCGTCCTTCGGCGGCGTTTGCTTCGCGCCGTCACTGCCGAAATCGCGATTCTGATTCGTGCCGCTCTTCCCGCCGCTGCCGCCCTTCTCGCCTGCGCCGCCGGATTCGCCGGCCGGCTCGCCTTCCGGCGGCGCGCTGCCGTAGGTCACGCCGGGCGGGCGATAGAGCTCGGCCGGGCTGCGCAACTGGCCGAAATTGAACCCGCCGTTTTTCAGCCCGAGCAGCCAGCCGATGGTCGCCTCGCTGAGTTCGCCCTCGGGGATGTTGGCGGCGATCTGCGCGCCGATGGTGGCGGCGTCGGCCAGGAGGCTGATGCGCGGCTTGTTGTCGAGCGCCGTGTCGGGCTCGCGCGAGAACGTGGTCAGGAACGGCGCGAGGCCGTTGTTGAGCACGCCGTCGGCGTTGTCGTATTCGGGGAAGCTGGCGGCGCCGTCGTCCTCGTTCGTGTCGAGAATGCCGTTGCGGTTCGTGTCTTCGCCCCACAGCACGGCGGCGCTGAAGCCCTTGATGAGCATCAGCTCTTCGACCGTGTCGAGCGGACCGTTCTTGGGGCTGTAGGCCGGCGTCAGGCCGTTGTAGTACTCCTTCTCCGCGCCGCCGTCGCGGACTTCGTCGTCGGAGTCGCGCCAATCGAGCAGCGCGGCGACGTATTCGGCCGCGTTTTCGACGCGCAGCTCGGTGAGCAGCGGCACGAGCAGGTTGGTGATCTGCTCGTCGGTGGCGGTGTTGAGGTTCAGCTTGGCGGACTCCGGCGTCAGGCCGTAGCGCATCGTGCCGGTCGGGCCGGAGTAGTTCGGCGCGACCAGGCTGTAGCGCCAGGCAGGCGTGATTGCGTCGGCGCCGTCCATCATTTCCTTGCGCGAGCCGAGCTTTCGCACCGGGTCGTTCTCGCGCGTGTACGTCTCGGCCGCGACCAGCGCGTGACGGAATTTTTGCGGAACGTCGTACCACACGGTCGGGTCGTGCGGCGAAGCGCGCAGATACGCAACCGCCTCTTCCAGCCCGGACTCGGCCGCGAGGCGGCATTGCTGGCCGTCGCGCACGGCGAGCATGCCGGAGGTCTCTGCGCGGACGAAGAATAGGAAGCCGGCCATGGTCACGGCGAGCAGGCCGATCAGCACCAGCACGATGGGGAGGACGACGCCGCGCCGCGGATGGGATGCGCGCGGGCGAGATGTCCGTGCAAAGAATGACGGGCAGGATGCCCGTGCCAC
>CAZHIE010000009.1:0-1934 GCA_964532435.1 uncultured Planctomycetales bacterium | reverse complement strand
TCATTGCCCCACTCCTTCGACGCCGACCTGCTCGGTCATCTGCTTGCCGACGCGCTGAATGCGGCTGCCGAAAAACTTGTCGGCCGCGGGCATGCGGACAATGACGCTGTAGCGGTCAGGGCGATACTCCTCGCTGCCGAGCGGGTACTCGGCGAGCGGGTAGTTGTCGAGGTCGGTGTCGTCGAGTTCGGCCCGCGTGATCGGCTCGAAGCCGATGGTGATCATGACGAGCTGCGGCAGGGAATTGCCCTGCTCGACTTCCCACTTCGTGTCCCACTCGACGCCGTCGAAATAGCGAAACTCCAGATAGCCCAGCTCGTGCGACCAGAGGTCGTGCCGCAAGTCGAGCGGATCCTCCTCGTCGATCAGAAACTGGTTGAGAGTTTTCTTCTCCGTGCGGATCATTCCGCCGACGACCGGCTCGCCCTCGTCCGTCTCTTTTTCCTGATCGATCCAGAGCGAATAGGACACCTGCACCAGGTCGTGCTGGGCCGGCGGCAGGCTCTCGCTCGTGCGATAGAAATGATAGGAGCTGTCGGGCGGAAGCGCGGTGGTCAGAAACGTGATGCTGCGGCGATCGCCCATCAGGCGCTGGCCCCCAAGCACGGGGTCGGCCAGAAACCCGAGCGTTTCCATGCCCAAACAACCGCGCAGCTCGGCCTCGATCCGCTCCAAAACATGCTGCGCGAGCTGCACGCGGTCGGCGGCGCGCGAAGCGTCCTCGCGCAGGCGGACCGTCTGCCAGAAGAACGTCAGCAGCGCGGCCAACAGCAGCGCCATGAGCGCGACGGAGATCGTCACTTCCAGAAGCGTCAGCGCTCGGCGCGGCGATGCGGCTCTCACGGCCTGGCCCCCGCGTTTTGCGCGTCGCGCATGCGCATGAGGTCTTCGATCGTGTAGCGCGGCTGGCCGCCGGTAGCACCCGGCGGATTGCCTCCCGCGTTGCGATTGCCGCCGCCGCGCGCGGCGCCGCCGCGATTGCCGACCGCCGGCGCGCGATTGCCCGAGCCGCCGCGGTTGCCGCCCGCAGCGCCGCGATTGCCCGCGCCCGGCGCCGCGCCGCCGCGCGAGCCGCCGCCGATGCCGATGCCCGGCCCGGTCGGCGAACCGCTGCCCGGCGTAAGGCTTCGTCCGCCATTGCCCACCGCGCCGCCCGGCGGAGGCGCGCCGCCCGGCGCGCGGCCGCCCATGCCGCCGGTGAATTCGCCGTCGCCGTCGGGATTGAGCAGGTCGGCCGGGTTCTCGCCGGCCGCGATCGACTGGAGCAACTGCCCAAGCTGATCGGGCGAGATGTCGTTCGGCAACTGTCCGCCGATGGCCTGCTGAATGAGCGGCAGGAGGACGGGCAGAAGTTCCATCAGAATTTGCGGATCGAGCGCGACGATGTCCTGCGGATTGAGCGAGCGCGGGTCGAAGTCGGGAATCGGGACGGATTCGGAGAGCTGCGCGACCTGGTCCTCGCTCACGCCGAAGTCGGACACCAGGTCGATGCGGCCGGGATCGGCCTTGAGCAGCGAAAGCGTGCGCACCACGTCGGCCCCGTTGATGCTCTCGCGCTTGCGCGGGTCGGGCTGGTGCAGCACCTGGAGCGTTACGCGCTGGAGCCCTTCCACCTCGGGATCGGCCGGCTCGATCAGGATGCGCCAGAAAAATCCCGGGTGGGCCTTGCCGAAATCGCCGTCGTTCTTCTCGTCGGCGAAAATCTGTTTCTGCGTCTCCTGGTCCAATTCGAGCAGCGAGAGCAGGCGGTCGGCCAGCTCGGAGACGCGCGTCTGCTCCTCGGCCGAAGCGACCATGCGCAACCCGTTGGCGAGCTGGGCCCCGAGCAGCCCCATCGCGGCGACCATGATCGCCAGCGCGATGAGGACTTCGAGCAGGAGCGCCCCGCGCACGGCGCGGCGGCCGTAGCGTCGGACCTCTGCGTCCGACGATGC
>CAZHIE010000008.1:31650-44412 GCA_964532435.1 uncultured Planctomycetales bacterium | reverse complement strand
CCCAGCAGCGCGTCGGCGACGGCGTCGAGCAGCGGCCCCGCATCGCGCAGGGCGGACACGGCGTCGATGTGGGACGCGAGCGTTTCGTGCCAGGTCGAGCTCATGCGCGTGATGATAGCCGAAAGGCCTTGGGCTGCGTCCACCCGCGCCGGCAACGGTGCGGCACGTGTACCGCTGCATTGGGTCACCGCGATGTGTTGCGTATCAACACTGCAAGCAAAGCCGGCATGTCACCGAGAGGATGCTAGACTCTGTATGATCGCTTGGGTATGCCGAGCGATGAAGGGAGGCCAGGCGATGCGGATTTGGATTTTTCTTTCGGCGATGAGCTGCGCCGTATCGGGTACGAGTCTGGCGGGCGTCATCACGCATGAGCTGATTCCTAGCGCTGAGGCGGATGTTTCATCAGGCGTAGTAACGCCACAGCTACTTTGGCTCCACGTTCGGGGGTCACACGCCGTACCAGAAATCCACACGATCATCGAGTTCGATCTTGCTGGCATCGATCTCGATGCGCCGGTAACAAGTGCAACGCTCAGCCTGATCGCGCTCGGCGCAGAACGCGGCAGCGCCACAGACCAATCCATGAATATCCGTGTTCACGGATATGCGGGAGACAATCAGGCGACCGAGGAAGACGACTCGGTCAACAACCCGATCGCGGGCCCGTATCACATGGAATGGCGGAATGAACCAAGATGGCCGAACTTGTCAGCTATCGACGTGACGTCGCACGTTCAATCACTCTTAACCGGCGACGCAGTCGCTGCGGGGTTCGTACTGAAGCCCGAGAACTACGTTGGTGGAAGCTGGCTAACGCTACTAATCACAGCCGCGCCCAATGGATTTGCGACTTCCGATTATCCGAGGCTCACCATCGTGCAATCGCCGGAACCGGCCTGCGGATTTGCATTGGTGCTTGCTGCGTTTTTGCCGTGTCGCTGGCGCGTTGCGCGATCTGGTCTCGTCACCGGCTGCGCGCGGCAGAAGCCGCCGCGCTGCCGGCCAATGAGGTGCTATGCATTGCCAGATCAACTTAAGCGGTGAGCGCTTTGCGCGACGCGCGCATCGTCCGTGATCGCGCTCACTTCCTGATACGAAACCCGGGACGACTCTTGGCGGCTTCGTTCGCAACCACGATTCGCGCGGTTCGCTCCCTGACGAGACTGTCGAATTGGTCGTCCCGGAGTAATCGACAGGCGCTTTTGGCCATCTTCGGGTGTCTGAACCCGGGGTCCGGACACCCAGTCTCGGTATTCGGCGCGCCGCGCGCCGAGTAATTCGACAGTCTCTGACGGTCGCGGCTCGGATCGCCGAACTGCGGCTCCGATCGGATCGGTGCATCGCGGCTCCGATCGAATCCCCGCAACGAGGTTCCGATCGCCATTCGTGATTCCTCACGCATACAGGGCCGGCAGCGCTACGTGCCGCGCCTGCTCCCCGTCATGCACCGCCATCTTCGCCTCGCCCCGAAACACCGCGCCGCCGAATTCGCCGTCCTTGCGCAGGGCGTAAAACGTCAGGCCGAAATCCGGCTCGCCTTGCGCATTGCGCAGCCGCGGCTCGCAGCGCTCCGCCACGCGCCGCAACGCCGCCAGGCACGCCTCGCTCGGCGACATGCCCGCGCGCATCTGCTCAACGATGAAAAAGCTCGAACAGTTCAGCAGATTCGCCTCGCCGCGCCCGGTCGAGCCGGCCGACCCGACGCCATTGTCCACGAACAGCCCCGCGCCCAGGATCGGCGAATCGCCCGCCCGCCCGGGAATCTTGTACGACAGTCCCGATGTCGACGTGCAACCGCCCAAATCGCCCGCCGCCGTGAGCGCCTGGCACGTGATCGTCCCCCAGGTGAAGAGCGTGCCATCCGCGCGGCGCGAAAGCTCCACGCCGGCCGGCGGAGCGCCGCCGCCGCTCAGCTTCTTCTTGGCGCGCTCGGCCTCCACGTCGGCTTCGGGATGCAGCCACTTGTCCCGGTCGGAGTGCGACTCGCGCCACTCCAGCCAGATGCGGCGGGCCTCTTCCGTAAGCAGCTCTTCCTCGCGAAAACCATGCGCCTTCGCGAAGCGCAGCGCGCCCTGCCCGACCAGCAGCACGTGATCCGTCCGCCACATCACGAGCTTCGCGACGCTGGCGGCGTTTCGCACGTTCTGCAATCCGGCCACTGCGCCGCCCTTGTGCGTCGGGCCGTGCATCACGCACGCATCGAGCTCGACCACGCCGTCCTCGTTCGGCAATCCGCCCAGCCCGACCGAGTGATCGTTCGGATCGTCCTCCACGAGATTGACGCCCGCGACCACGGCGTCAACCGGGTCGCCGCCCTGCCGCAGAAGCTCCATCGCTTTCGTCACCGCCGAAAGGCCGTTGGCGCTGGCGATCACGATCGGACGTTTGGCCGCCGCAGGCTGCGACGACGCTTGTGCGGCGGTAATCATGGGCACAACACCTCCGGTCAGGCCGATCCCGGCCGCCCCGGCCGCGGTCCGCACGAAATCGCGACGTGTGATGGACATGCGCGTTCCTCAGCAGCCCGATCGGCCGGCGGAAATGATAGCCGGGACAGGCGCGGCGCGTCGAACGGGATGGGCGCCGCTCGTCGGGTATCATCCGCCGAAATGAACACCCGCACCGCCGAAGCGTGGGAATTCTGGATTGACGTCGGCGGCACGTTCACCGACTGCATCGCCTGCGCGCCGGACGGTTCGCGCCGCGTCCACAAGCTCCTGAGCACGGGTGAGTACGCGGGTATGCTCGCGGCCGGGAGCACGCGCGAGGTCCTGCTTGACTCGGCGCGGCGCGCCGACCCGCCGGGTTTCTTCGACGGCTGGACGGCGCGGGTTGCGACCGACCGCGGCGCCGGCGAGGCGCGCGTCGTCGCGTTCGACGCCGCGGCGGGAAGTCTGCGCATCGATCCGCCGCTCCCCTTCGAGCTGCGCACCGGCGATCCGTATGTGCTTTCTTGCGGCGACGAAGCGCCGCTCATCGGCATGCGCTGGTTGCTCCTCTCCGCCGGCCGGCGCGAGCCCGTTTCGGCGGCCGTTCGGCTCGGCACGACGCGCGGCACCAACGCCCTGCTCGAACGGCGCGGGGCGCGCGTCGCGCTGATCACGACGAGCGGCCACGGCGACGCGCTCGAAATCGGCGATCAATCGCGGCCGCGCCTGTTCGACCTGAACATCCGAAAGCCGCGCCCGCTCTGCGAACGTACGGTCGAAGTGAGCGAGCGCATCGACGCGCGCGGCGAAGTGCTCCTCCCGCTGGACGAGGCCGACGCCCTTCGCAGGCTCGCCGCGCTGCGTGACGCCGGCATCGAATCGGCCGCAATCTGCCTGCTGAACAGCTATCGCAACCCCGCGCACGAGCGCCGCATCGCGGAGCTCGCCGAACAGGCCGGACTGCGCAACATCGTGCTGTCCTGTGACGTTCAGCCGCTCGGCGGATTCCTCTCGCGTGCCCAGACCACCGTCGTCGACGCCTATCTGACGCCGACTGTCCGCGCGTATGTCGCGCGAATCGAGTCCGGTCTCCGTTCGCTCGCGGGCGCGCGCGCGGCCAGCGAAAAAGCGGCGCATGCGCCTTTGGCCTCCTCCCTCCACGTCATGTCCAGCGCGGGCGGACTCGTCCGCGCGGCCCAATTCGGCGGACGCGACAGCATCCTCTCCGGACCGGCCGGCGGAGTCGTCGGCCACGCCGCCGTCGCCCGGTCGGCCGGCTTCTCGCGCGCCATCGGCGTCGACATCGGCGGAACCAGCACTGACGTCAGCCGCTTCGACGGCGCGCTGGAACGCCGCAGCGAGCTGGAGGTCGAAGACGCGGCCACCGGCGGCCGCCTGCGCATCGCCGCGCCGCAGCTCGCCATCGAGACCGTCGCCGCCGGGGGCGGTTCGATCTGCACGTTCGACGGCCAGCGCCTGCGCGTCGGTCCGCAGAGCGCCGGCGCGAATCCGGGGCCGGCCTGCTACGGCCGCGGCGGGCCGCTCTGCGTCACAGACGTGAATCTGCTGCTCGGACGGCTGAGGCCGGAGCGATTTCCGCTTCCCCTGAGCGTGGCCAACGCGCAGCGCCGCGCTGAGGAGCTGTGCGAGCAGGTTGCGTCGGCGACCGGCCGGCGGATGACGATCACCGAACTTGCGGCGGGGCTGCTCGCCATCGCCAATGCGCACGTCGCGGGCGCGATCCGCCGCATCTCGACGCTGCGCGGATTCGACCCCGGCGAGTATGTGCTCACCGCCTTTGGCGGAGCGGGCGGACAACATGCCTGCGCGATCGCGCGCGAGCTGGGCATGTCGCGGATTCTGCTGCCGGCGCTGGCGGGCGTGCTGAGCGCGCTGGGCATCGGCCTGGCCGACGTGACGCGTTTTGCCACACTTGACGTTTCCGCCTCGTTGGAGGCGACCGAACTCGTCGCGCTCCAGGGCCGATGTGCCGCCGCAATCGCCGAACTGCGCGGCGAGCTGGCCGAAGACGCACAAGCCGGCGGCGAGACGGAATTCACAACCCGGCTTGATCTGCGCTATCGTGGACAGGATTCGCCCCTGTCGAGCTGCGCCACCGGCGACTTTTGCGACCCATCCGAGTGGCGGACCGCATTCGAGCGCCAACATGCGCAGCTATACGGATTCTCTTTCCCCGATCGGCCGATCGAAATCGTCGCCGCGCGAATCGAGGCGCGCATCGCCCGCGCGTCGCCGATCGAGCCGGCCGCCACGGCGCCGGCGGAACCACCCGGCGCGCCGGTCGCGGCTCGCGTGTATGCCGACGGCCGCTGGTTCGACACGACCGCGCGTCGCCGCGAGTCGCTCCGCCCTGGCGAGCGCGTGGTCGGGCCCGCCCTGATCCTGGAGGCCACCGGGACCATCCTCATCGAGCCCGGCTGGTCGGGAGAAACGCTGAAAGACGGCACGCTGCTGCTGACGCGCGAGTCCGCTCCGCTCGCCCCGCGCCAGGCGGCGGCGCCGGCGACCGGCGACGCCGACGCGGCCGACCCCGTCAAGCTCGAGCTGTATTTCCGCCGCTTTGCCGAAGCGGCCGAGCAGATGGGCGCGACGCTCCAGCGCACCGCGCTTTCCACGAACGTTAAGCAGCGGCTTGATTTCTCGTGTGCAGTTTTCGACGCCGCCGGCGAACTTATCGCGCACGCCGCGCACATCCCCGTACACATCGGCGCGATGGGCGCATGCGTGAAGCACCTGCTCGCGGTTCGCGGCGCCGACCCGTTCGACCCCGACGTGAGCCACGTGACCAACGACCCGTTCGCCGGCGGCAGCCACCTGCCCGACATCACCGTCATCACGCCCGTGTTCCTGCCGGCCGGCGCGGCGCGGCCCGCCTACTTCGTCGCCAACCGCGCGCACCACGCGGAGATCGGCGGCCTGGCGCCCGGCTCGATGTCGCCCGCGACGCGCAGTCTTGCGGAAGAGGGCGTGCTGCTCCGAATGCTGCCGCTCCGCCACGCGCGGCGGGAACATTCGCCCGGCGGCACAGGCCTCGACGACGCCGCGCTGCGCCGGGCGCTCACGTCCGCGCCGTATCCGACGCGCGACCTCGCGCAAAACCTGGCCGACCTGCATGCGCAACTCGCCGCCAACCGCCGCGGCGCCGAACGCATCGCCGAGATGGTCGGCCGCTTCGGAGATGCGGAAACCGCCGCGTACACGCGCCATCTGCGCGCGGCGGCCGAGCGGCAGGTCCGCGCCGCGCTGCGGCGCTTTCCGCCCGGCGAGTTGAGGTTCGCCGACGCGCTGGATGACGGCACGCCCATCGCCGTTTGCGTTCGCGTTCGCGGAGACTCGGCCGAAATCGACTTTTCCGGCAGCGGCCCGGTGCATCCCGCAAACCTCAACGCCACGCCCGCCATCGTCGCCAGCGCCGTTCTCTACTGCATTCGCTGTCTCATCGGAGACGACCTTCCGCTCAACGGCGGAGCATTCGCGCCGCTGCAAATCATCCTGCCGCCGGGGCTGCTCAACCCGCCCGCCGATCCCGACCCGGTCCGCTGTCCGGCCGTGGCCGGCGGGAATGTCGAGACGTCGCAGCGAATCGTCGACGTCGTGCTCGGCGCGTTCGGCGCGGCCGCGGCCAGCCAGGGGACGATGAACAACGTCGCGTTCGGCAATGCCGCGTTCGGGTACTACGAGACGCTTTGCGGCGGCGCGGGCGCGGGGCCGGGCTTCGCCGGCGCGTCGGCTGTCCACACGCACATGACCAACACGCGCCTGACCGATCCGGAAACGCTCGAAGCCCGCTTCCCCGTGCGTCTGTGGCGCATGGCGATTCGGCGCGGCTCCGGTGGCGCAGGCCGGTGGCGCGGCGGCGACGGAGTCGTGCGCGAGATGGAGTTTCTGGCGAATTTGGAACTGTCGTGGCTCACGCAGCGCCGCGCGACCGCGCCGTATGGGCTGGCCGGCGGCCAACCTGGCGCGGCCGGCCGCAATACGCTGCTGCACGCGAAAGCGCGGCAACCCATTGCGCTACCGCCATGCGGCCAGATGGCCCTGCAGGCGGGCGATCGCCTCATCCTGGAAACGCCGGGCGGCGGGGGCTACGGTGTTGCGCGAACGTAGCGATCGGCGCGGAGCGTGCGGAGAATGTCGAATTGCGAATAGCGAAGAACGAATTGCGGACTCTGCGCCGGAGCGGTTGCGGTAATCACTTGTAGCGCTAATCAGTGACAAACACTTGTGACAATCGCTTGCGGTACATTACGAAATACGAATGGCACACTACAGATTCCAGCCGAGCCGCAGGCGCCGAGTCTGCAATTCGTTCTTCGCTATTCGCAATTCGCAATTCCCTCTATCCGATCGGCCGCCAACCCGTCGCCGGCGCGTCCTCGGTTCGCACCCACGACGTGTGATACCCCTTGTCCTCGATCGAATCGGCGATGGTCGTCATCTTGAACGGGTCATACGCATCGCACATCACGGCCAACTCGTCCGTGCGGCGCGTGCCGACCGAGCGCTCGTACGTGCCGGGGTGCGGCCCGTGCGTGACGCCCAGCGGATGCAGGCTGATCGACTCCGAATCGATGCCACGCCGGCTCGTGAAGTTCCCCTCCACGTAATACAGAATCTCGTCCATGTCCACGCTCGCGTGCGCGTATGGGCACGGAATCGCCTTGCTTCCATCGCGGTCGAAGTAATCGACCATCCTCGGCACAAACGAGCAGATGACGTAATCATCGCCGGCAAACGTCGTGTGAATCGTCGGCGGGAGATGCACCAGCGCGGTCTTCGGCTGAAAGTCGTGAATGCTGAACGCCACCGGATAGATCAGTCCGTCCCAGCCGGCCACGTCGAGCGGAAAGTGCTTGTACAGGTGCGCGCCCAGCCGATCCCACGCCTTCACGACCAGCCGGTACGGCGCGGTCCCATGCTCCCCGGCGTCGTAGCGCAGCAACTCCGTCGGCGCGCGAAAGTCGCGATGCGAAAAAGGCGCGTAGTCGGAAATCTGCCCCCACGCGTTGCGATACTGTTTCGGAATCCCCAGCCACGGCCGCCCCTCGAAGACCAGCAGCGTCCCGCGGTCGCCATCCATGTGAATGCGATAGGGCGTCGACTTCGGAATCAGCACGTAATCGTGCTGACGAAATGGCAGCACGCCGTAGATGCTCTCCAGCCGGCCGCTGCCCTCCTTCACGAAGTAGCACTCGTCACCGTCTCCATTCGAGAAAAAGTGCCGCGCCGGCTCGCAGGGTTTGATGATCCCCATTTGCAAGCTCTTGTTCACGAGCAGCGTCCGCCGGCCGGTGAGAAAGTCCCCCGCCGGCTTCACGTTCTGGCTCTTGATGTGCCGACGATGCAGCGGCTGTTTCTCGACAAGCTCGAACGGGCAGAAGCCGGGGATGGTCGCCTCCTCGACTTCAAATTCGTCGGTCGGCGGGATGCGATAATAAAGAATCGAGAAGGGGCCGTTGAACCCCTCGCGCGTGATCATCTGCTCCATGAGCAGCTTGCCGTTTTCATAAAACGTCGTGTGCGGCTTGGCCGGCACCTGGCCGAGTGTCATGCGGTGGATCATCTGGCTTGCTTCTCCCGGGAGATTCGAGGAAGTCCGCTCCCAGACACATCTTACCGCGATTCCCGGCGCAGGCCACGACGGCGCGGCCGGGCGGATGGAGCGGGCGGTTCCGCCGGCGGCGTGCCATGCCGATTTGCACGCGCGCGATTTTTCGGCGACGGCGAGTGAACTTTTCCGTTCTTCGGCGCGACAATATGAATGCGGCGAAAAGTCGAGCCCGAAGCGGCGGACCTGCGTGGCCGACGGTAGCGGCGGACCTCCGCGTCCGACGCCGTCCGATCGGAGCCGCGAGCGTAAGCGAGCGCCGCGTGCGGAGTGGGTTGCGGGCGATATGGCGCGCAGGCCTGCGCGCTTCTTTGACAGGGCTGAATGCCGGACGTCGCGCTCCCTGACGGTCGCGGCTCTGAAATGCGCGGCTCTGAAATGCGCGGTTCCGGATCGCTGGAGGCGCTCTCGAATGTCCGGTCTGGCGGCCCGACTCGAACACCTCTACCGCGAAAACGCGGGACGGCTGCTCCGCTACTTCCGCAGCCGCCACACCCGCGCCGAACAGGCCGAAGACCTGCTGCAACAAACCTTCGTCCACGCCGCCGCCGGCGCCGAGCGCCTCGCCGCCGCCGCTTCGCCCCAGGCCTGGCTCTTCACGATTGCGCGGCGCGTCGCCGCCACCGCCGCGCGCCGCTCCCGACCGACCGGCCCGCTCGACGCCGACCCGCCGGCACGCCCGGAAGCGATTTTGCCGCTCGACGAGGTCCGTGCCGCCCTGGCCGCGCTGCCGGCGATTCACCGCGAACCGCTGGAATTGCGCCTGCGCGACGAGCTGTCCTACGCCGAAATCGCCGACGTAATGGGCGTGCCCGTCGGCACGGTGCGCTCGCGCTTGCATAACGCCCTGCGCGCCGTCGCAGCGCGCCTGTCCGAAGAATCGCCGGAGGAACCCGCATGAACATAGACACGCTCGACCGGCTGCTGCTCGACCGGGCGCTCGGCGCGCTCGACGCCGAATCGGCTGAGTTGCTCGACGCCTACCTTGCCGCAGCGCCATCCGCCGCCGACCGTGCCGCCCGCTACGACGCTGCCGCGCAGCGCGTGCGGGCTGCCCTGCTCGAACCGGCGACGGCGGAGCGCGTTCCGCCGTTTCCGCACGATCTCCTCGCACGCAAAGTGCGGACGCTGCGGCTCGTCCGAGTTTCGGGGCGCGCCGTCGCCGCCGCCGCCGTGCTGATGCTCGGCGTCTGGATCGGTTCGCTTCGCCCCGCGCCGCAAGCGAACAGCGCGAATCCGCCCCCGCCGCGTCCGATCGCCGTCGCGGCGGACAGCGCCCCGCGCTCGCCGCGCGCCTCGTCCGCGCTTCTTCAGAGTGTGCTGGCCCGCGCCGCGGAGAAGCCCGTCGCCGGCCCGCTCGTCTGGACATCCGTAGCCCAACTGCCCACCTGGAGCCGAATGCCATGATTACTCGAAACCCCGCGGCCACGCGCCGCCTCGCCACGTTCGCAAAGCTGTTCGCACTGCTCGCGGCGGTCGTCGTCGCCGGCTGCTTTCCGGTCAAGCGCCTGGCCTGGTCGCCCGATGGGCGATCGTGCGCCGTGCTCGGCGACGACGGCCTGCACGTCGCCGACGATGCCGGCCATCTCTCGCCGCTGCTGGTGAAGAGCGCCAAGTCGGTCGCCTGGCTGCCGGATTCCCGGCGTGCGGTCGTCGCGCGGCAGGTCGAAGCCGCCACCTGGAAGGACGCGGAGCCCTACCTGGCGGCGCCGCAGCGCGAACAGATCGAGCAGCGCGCCCGGATCGTCCGCGACGAACTGATGGAGTTCGACGGCAACTGGGACGATTTCGGCAAGCAGTCCATCGCCCTGCGCGGCGTCGACGGCGGTGAAGTCATCGCCCTGTTGATGTACGTGCGCGACGTGATGCCCGCCGGCCTGGAAGCTCGGCTCGGCCCGGACCGCTGGAAGACGGCGCAGTCGATCACGCTCAACCTGGCGCTGATCGAGGTCTATGATCTTTCCGACCCGCGCGGCGAGCTTGCGCCGCTCGCGCGCCTCGGCCACGCCGTCAACGGCCTGACCGACATTCGCATCTCGCCCGACGGCGCGTTCGCCGCCTACGTCGTGCTCGAAGAGGATTCGTTCCAGGGACCGACGCCGCTTTTCGTCGTCCCGATCGACGGCAGCGAAGCCCCGCGCAAGGTCGACAACAAGGTCTGCTGGTTCCCCGATTGGACGCCCGACGGCCGCCAGCTTGCATACGTGCGTGGCGATGATCGCGCCGCCTGCGACGACTGCGTCGTCGTCGGGTCGCTGGTGCGCCGCCGCGTGCGCGACGAGGCAGGCGCGCCGCTGGCCCAATTCCCGGATGCCGAGGAACTCGCCGGCCTCGCCTATACCGGCCCGACGCGCGTCCGCTGCCTGGACGACGGCCGCATCCTCTTCACCGCCCTCGAAATGTCGCTGCCCTGCACCGCTCGCGACATGCCCAAGTCGCCGTCGCTGTTCGTCGTCGACCCGCTGCGCCAGGCGACCGTCTCGCGCGCCGTGCCGCGCTCGCTCGACGCGGCCGTCGCCGAGGGGCTGCCGTGGTTCGAGCTAAGCCCCGATGGAACGCGCGTCGCCGTGCTGGGCGAGCGCGGCAGCGTGCGGATCGTCACGCTCGCCAGCGCCGAAACCATCGACGCCTACGAAGGCAAGGAAGGCTTCAAGACCGAAACGCTGCCGGCCTGGCGCAACGCGGAGGATCTGACGGTCGCAGTCGCCGAGGGACACGCGGAAGGTGCGCCGCAGCGAGCCGAATTCGCCGTCGCCCACATCACGATCCATCCCGGCGGAGCGATGGAGTCGAAGCTCCGGCCATTCAGCCGCACGTGGCCGGCCGGCGTGATGAAAGACATGATCACAAGCGAAGAGAAGAAGGGGCCGTAGGACGCAAATGGCGAATGCTGAATGCTGAATGAACACGCTCCTGATTCAGGCGGAGCGCCCCGGTGCGCGCTTCTGAATTCTGAATTCCAACTTCTGACTTCCGCCGTGGTGTGCGATGATCTTCCAGACCTTCTTTCGGACGCTCATCGCCGCGTGGCTCGCAATGGCGCACGCGGCGGCAGCTGGCGAACCTTCCTCGCGGGCCGTGACCGCGCCGTTCCGAATCACCGTTCTCGATTCCAAAACGGGCCGCGGCGTTCCGCTCGTCGAGCTCATTACCGTCAACGGGATCGTCCACGTCACCGACAGCGCCGGCGTCGTCGCGTTCGACGAGCCCGGCCTGATGGACGACGACGTGTTCTTCACCGTCCGCAGCCACGGCTACTCCTACCTCAAAGACGGCTTCGGCATCGCCGGAACGCGACTGCGGACCACGCCCGGCGGCGCCGCGACCATCCGCGTCGATCGCCAGAACATCGCCGAACGCCTCTATCGCATCACCGGACAGGGCATCTACCGCGACAGCATCCTGCTCGGCGATCGACCGCCGCTGCGCGAACCCGTCCTCTGCGGAAAAGTCGTCGGACAAGACAGCGTCCAGAGCGCGCTATACAACGGCCGCATCTACTGGTTCTGGGGCGACACCGCCCGGCCGGCCTATCCGCTCGGCAACTTTGCCATGTCGGGCGCGACGTCCGAATTGCCGCCCGAGCGCGGCGGCCGCGGCCTCGACCCCTCGGTCGGCATCGACCTGACGTACTTCGTCGGGGCAGACGGCTTCTCGCGCCCCATGTGCCCGATCGAGGGCCAGCCCGGCCCGGTCTGGTGCGACGGATTCGTCACCTGCGCCGACGAGTCCGGCCGCCAGCGCATGCTCTGCCATTTCGCCCGGATGAAATCGCTGGGTGAGATGTACGAGCAGGGTTTCGCGGTTTACTCCGACGAGAAGCAGGTGTTCGAGCCGGTGAGGCGCTTCGCGTTGGATGTGCCGCTGTGCGCCCGCGGCATCCCCGTGCGGCACAAGGACGCCGGCGGCGATTTCTGGTATTTCCCCACGCCCTTCCCACTGACACGCTGCCGGGCGGAGTGGGCCGCCCTGCTCGACCCGGCCGAATACGAAGGGTACACGTGTCTGCGAGCCGGTTCGCGCTACGAGGCCGACGAAGCCGCGCTCGATCGCGACGCGTCCGGCAACCTCGTTTACTCCTGGAAACGCAACACGGCCCTGGTGACGCAAAAGGAGCAGAAGGAGCTGATCGAAAAGGGGCGGATGCGCCCCGGCGAAGCGCTCCTCACGCTCCGCGACGCCGACAGCGGCAAAACCGTGCTCGGCCACGCCGGGACGGTCTTCTGGAACGAATACCGCAAGCGCTTCGTCATGGTAGTGCAGGAGGCGTGGGGCACGACGCTGTGCGGCGAGATCTGGTACGCCGAGGCGCCGGCGTTGCTCGGCCCGTGGGGCAAGGCCCGCAAGATCATCTCTCACGACGACTACTCGTTCTACAACGTCGCGCATCACCCGTTCTTCGATCAGCAGGGCGGCCGGATCATCTACCTCGAAGGCACATACACGATGGCGTTCTCCGGCACAAAGACGCCGACGCCGCGGTATGACTACAACCAGATCATGTACCGCCTCGATCTTGAGGATGAGCGCCTGCGAGATGTCCGGGAGTAGCGGTTGGAGGACGGACTCCGAACATGAGCCCGCCTGTCCTCAGGCGGGCCTTCGCGCAAACGAGCCCGCCTGTCCTCAGGCGGGTCTTTCCGAGTCCGCCTGTCCTCAGGCGGGTCTTTCCGAGTCCGCCTGTCCTGCGAAATCCGAGCC
>CAZHIE010000008.1:29429-31550 GCA_964532435.1 uncultured Planctomycetales bacterium | reverse complement strand
CCGCCTGTCCTCAGGCGGGTCTTTCCGAGTCCGCCTGTCCTGCGAAATCCGAGCCCACCACGCAAGTGGTGGGTCCGGACCCGGCGACGTCTGCGATTTTTGTGCCGCCATCGGGCCGCACGGCCCGCGCGCACTACCTCCGATGCGTCGCCGGACACGCGCGAGCGTCGCGCGCCCACGACCCACCACTTGCGTGATGGGCTCGGATTCCGAATGGACCTATCAATCGATCGACCGCACCCGCCCCCTCGCGGCGCGGCCCGGCAGACGTATAATGCGCGCGGGTTTCGACGCGATTGTCTCATCTGTACAGGGAGGTACAGGCATGTCTTCGCCATCCTTCTGGCAGCGCATGGGCAACGTCTTTCGCAACACCACGCTTTCCGATCCGGCGCTGGGCGATGCCACGATCGGCCGTAGCGGCGGCATCGCCGTCGGCGACGCGCCGTCGGTGGATCTGCCGCCGCACGCGGTCGAGGAAGGCCCGCCGGCGCGCTCGCGCTTCAACCTGCTGCGGCTGGGGCGCGACAACGGCGTCGATCGGCTGCGCGGCGCGTACGAGCGCGTGGTCGAGACGCTCGACTCGCTCGAGCGCCACTTCGAGCAGCGCGACCAGCGCTCGGCCGAACTCGGCGCCGCGCTCGGCAGCGTCGCGCAGACGCTCGAACACCTCGTCGAAGCGCAGCGGGCCCAGGGCGCCAACGTGCAGACCATCGCCCGGCGCGTCGAGGCGCTCACCGGCGTCGCGATCCCGCTGACCGAAACGCTCGCCCGCCTGCCCGCCTCCGTGCAGGTGCAGACCGAAGCCGTACGGACGCTGCTCAAGCGCATCGACGCGCAGCAGGAGTTCGGCCAGCAGCTCACCGCCTCGCTGGAGCGCTTCGGCTCGGCCGCGGAGACGCTGCGCACTTCGGGCGACGCGCAGGTGGAAACGCTTCGGCGGCTGGGCGAGCAGCAGCGCGAGCAACAGGCCGCGCTGGGCGGCCTGCTGCGCGAGCAGAGCCGCCGCTTCACGATCTCGCTGATCGTGACCGCGGCGGTGGCGGTGTGCGCGTGCGCGACGCTGGCGGTATGGGTGATTCTGCGGGCCGGGTAGCGTCAGAGGCGGACGAGCTGCTCGCGGATTGCGAAACGGGCCAGCTCGACGCGGTCGTGGATGTCGAGCTTGCGCATCAGGTTCTCGGTGTGCTTCTCGACGGTCTTGGTGCCGACCTTGATTACCGACGCGATTTCCTTCTTGGCCATGCCGCGCGCGATGTAGCGCAGCACCTCCATCTCGCGCGGGGTGAGCGTGGCGGTCGGAGAACGAGCGGACTCGATCAGCCGCACCCCCTCCGCGTCGATCACGATGCGCGCCCGGATCTCCGGCGAAAAATAGACGCCGCCCGCGAAGACGTCTCGAATCGCCTGTGCCACGGCCTCCGTCGATTCGGCCTTGGTGATGAAGCCGACGGCGCCGGACTCCAGCGCGCACTCGATGAACCGGTCGTGCGTGTGCCCGCTGAGGTACACGAGCCTGGTGGACGGCGACTCGTGCCGGAGCCGGCGGGCCGTCTCGAACGTATTCGAGCCGGGGATGTCCACGTCGAGCAGCAGCACGTCGGCGGGCAGCCGCTTGAGCGCGTCGACGGCCTGCTCGGCGGTCGAGAATTCGCCGACGACTTCCACGTCCGAACACGTCGAGAGCCAGCTCGCCATGGCGCCGCGAACCAGCGTGTGGTCGTCCGCAATCACAACGCGAATGCGATTCGACACAAGCACACCTATGTTTGAACACCGACTGCGTCGCCCCGGCGCCCCACGCGCCGTACGTCGCTCGACCCAAGCTGCTCCTCTCCCCCCAACAACAACATCGCGCCCGCGCCGCCAGTACACGGGCACCCGCCGCTGCTCGTTCCTGTGGAATTGGGCCGCGGCCCGAGTGCGGCCAACTGCTACGGCCACAATTATATCATCGAACCATGACGTGCTGGGCAAAACCCCGAATCCTGACAACGTACGTATTGTTCCTAACCTGCGCGAGCCGATAGGCGGGTAATACGTTTCACGTGAGTTGACAAAGGGAGTCGGACGGGTGGTAGACATGTAGCATGGGCTTCCAGCCCATTCCGCTGTGCTTCG
>CAZHIE010000008.1:28124-29329 GCA_964532435.1 uncultured Planctomycetales bacterium | reverse complement strand
GGGCTTCCAGCCCATTCCGCTGTGCTTCGCGCAACCCGCTCGGATGCAAATCCGTGGAGCGCTCGACGGACCGCGCTCAATCCCAGAGTTGCGCCGGATACACGCCGCGCCGCACGAGAAGCGCGATGTGCTCCCGGACTTTCGGCAGGTCGTCGCGGTGCGTAATTCCGATCCACTTGTCGGTCGTTCGCAGCACGCGGACGCGCGCGCGGCGCGCGTGGATCAGCTCCTGCACAGCCGCGGGCAGATAGAACTCGGCGCTCGGCGACGTTGCGTTTGCGCTAAGGAACTGCGTGAATCCGATGCGCAACTGCTCGAAAAAATCCGGGCGAAAACCCCAAAGGTTCATCGATACCGGCGTCTCGGCAGGCAGGATCTCCGCCTCGCCCGATTCGCCACGGCTCCGCCCGCCTTCCGGACAGCGCTCGATTCGCGTCTTCTCGCTAATGCTCTCCAGCCATCCGTCGTGCGAGCAGCGGCACACGCCGCGCGACACGCTGCCGCTGTCCGAAAGCGTGTCGGACAGGCGGTACGCGACCATCGCGTGAACCGTCGCGCCGTCGGGCGCGGCCATGCTCGGGCCGCCGAGAAACTCGCCGATCAGGCGCAGCGCTTCGGCGCCGTAAAAGTCATCCGCGTTCACGATCGCAAACGGGCCGCGCACAACGTCCGCGGCGCACAGCGTGGCGTGCCCGGTTCCCCACGGCTTGGTGCGGCCGGGCGGCGGCGCCGCGCCGGCTGGAAGATCTTCCAGCCGCTGAAACGCGTAATCGACGCCGACGTGCCGCGCGATGCGATCGCCGATCACAGCGCGAAAATCGGCCTGCATGTCCGGCCGGATGATGAACACGACGCGCTCGAACCCGGCGCGCCGCGCGTCGAATGCCGAGTAATCGAGAATGGTAGCGCCGCCGGGGCCGACAGGCTCCATCTGCTTGAGCCCGCCATAGCGGCTGCCAGCGCCGGCTGCGAGAACGACGAGGGTTGGTTTCATGCGCAGATGATAGCGGAGATTTGGCGCGGGTCCGATCGCGGCGGCGACGAGTGGACAGACGATTCCGATTCGACGCGCGTGTCGTCAGGCGGGTTTCTTCGGTCCCCGCCGTTACTCTGGACCTCGCGGGTTTGTTCGTCACCGCGAAAGACCCGCCTGAGGACAGGCGGGCTCGAAATGGGGAGACCCGCCTGAGGACAGGCGGGCTCGA
>CAZHIE010000008.1:4867-28024 GCA_964532435.1 uncultured Planctomycetales bacterium | reverse complement strand
CGGTTGCGATGTCGCTGGCTGCGACGCGCCCGGTTGCGTGGCGGGCTCGCGCGGCGGGCCGGTCTCGGCGGGATCGACCAGCGCGATGCGGACCGTGGCGGACTTTCCATCGCGCAAATAGGCGACTTCGACCTCGTCGCCGCGCACGCGCGTCGCGAGCGCGCGGCGAAGGTCGATCAGGCGCGGCGTTTCGACGCCGTCAAGCCCCGTGATCCGATCGCCCTCGCGCAGGCCGGCGGCCTCGGCCGGGCCGGGCTGCAAAATTCCCCGAATCGCGATGCCCGGCTCGGCATTGTCGCCCACGACCGGGTCGGCCTGCTCAAGATTCACGCCCATGACGCCGCGCAAAAGGTCGCGGCCGGCCCGCAGGCGCTCAACCCGCGCCGCGACAATCTCGGCACGCACGCCGAAGCCGATGCCCGAGTCGTACCACTCGACCCCGGCGATTTCATCGTCATCCGGCCGGCCCGCGGACGGCACGCAGACGCCGAGCAGCCGGCCGTCGATGTCGAAGAGCGGGCCGCCATAGTTCGCCGGCGAGGTCTTGGCATCGACCTGCAGCGTCAGTCCGCTGCCGCGCCGCGCGGCGCTGATGACTCCGACGGAAAGCGCGGGCGTCGTCGTTCCATATCCGTAGCCGGCGACGAGCGCCCAGCGCCCCGGCGCGATCGCCTCGGGCGGCGCGAGTCGCGGCGTGGATAGGCCGGTCGCGTCGATCTTGAGCAGCGCGAGCCGGGCGGGCTTGTCGCGCGCGACGAGCCGGGCGACCAGGCGGCGGCCGTCGGCCAGCGCGACGGTGATGATCGAAGGGTCGCGGATGAAGTTGATGCTGCTGGTGATGACGTAGCCGTCGGCGCTCCAGATCAGGCCCGTGGTTGGGCCGTCGGCCTGCCGAAAGCCGGCGGCGGCGACTTCTCCACCCGGGCCGTCCGCCGCGGCGACGGGCTGCGCGCCGCCGATCGTGTCGATCCGCACGATGGAGGGCGCGATCGCAGCCAGCGCCGCGCGAAAGGCGACAGATTGATCGCGCCGCACTTCCGCGGCAGAAACCGGCGCGTCGGGCGGCGCGGCCACGGACGTATGCAGCGCGGAAAGCGGCAGGACGAGCGCGAGCAGCGCGGCCGACGTGCGGCAGCGGCGACGGGTCACGGTGCGCCTCCCAGAGTCGCCTCGATCATCAGCACCTTGTCGCCGCGCTTGACCATCAGCACGACGCGCCCGGGCGCGATCGACTGCGCCGCGCGGCGAAAGTCCTCGCACGTCGTCACATTCTGATCGGCGATCGAGAGAATCAGGTCGTTCGGACGCACGCCCGCCGCGGCCGCGGGCGAGCCAGGCCGCACACGCTCGACGTACGCCGGGCGCGAGCGCCCGCCGACGTCGAATAGCCGGATGCCCAGGTCGTCGGCGTTCGCGGCGGATTGCGTTGTCGCGGTCGGCGGCTCCGCGTCGCCGCGCAGAAACGCGCGCACTTCCTCCGCGGGCATCGCGTAGTTGATCCACGTGTTGGTCTTGAGGCTCAGCGCCGTTCGGCCGATGACGCCGACCAGCCGGCCGGTGGTGTCGAGCAGCGCGCCGCCGGCGCTACCGGGCGTGGAGGTCAGGACGTCGGTGAGCCAGACTTCGCCGCGGAAGGGCAGATCCTGAGCGCGATAGCGCGCGATCAGCGGCGCTCGCCCGGACAGCACGCCCGCCGAGACGGACACGGGCTCCGGACCGTCAGCGACCTTGAACGCGTTGGCGGCGGCGAGAACCCAATCGCCGGGCAGCAGCTCGTCACTGCGCCCAAGCTCAAATGCCGGCAGATCCGTCGCGTCGATCTTGAGCAGCGCGAGCATGCGCCGGTCGTCGCGGCGAATGATGTCGGCCGGAAACGAGCGGCCGTCGTCGAGCACGACCCTCAGCCGCCCTTCGAGCAGCAGTGACACGACGGTCACGATCTGGCCGTCGGCCGAGACGATCACGCCCGAGCCGTAGCCCTTTTCCGCGCCGAGCGCGCCGCCGTAGATCTTTGCAACGCGCGGACGGGCGTAGTCGGCGAGGTCTTCGAACTGATTGAGCGCGGGAGCGTCGCCGGCCGGCGCGCGGCCGACGAGCAGCGCCGCGGCCAGTGCGCACCCGAGCGCGAGACAGCGCCGCAGGCGGGTCATGGGCGGCCCCCGCCGGCCGGGCCGGGCGACGCGAAGCTTGCCTCCGTGACGTCGAACACAAGCTCGATCCCGCCCGAACGGCGCGTCCAGGTGTGCGGCCATTGCCCATCGGCGATTTCGCGGCGATTCGACGGCGTCCAGACCGCCTGCTCCGGTTCGCGCTCGGTCCCGGCGGACATCTGCGCGAGCGCGTGCTGCGCCTCATCGAACTTCCAGCGCAGGCGGCGGCCGTCGGGCCAGCGGCGCTCGACGACGGCGCAGATGCGCCCGTCGACCTCGTCGCCGCCGAGGAATTCCCATCCGGCGGACATCTCGGGCGGCGCCAAAAGCGCGGCGACCAGCAGCGTCCATTCGCGCCAGAGCAGCTCGCTGCGGCCGGGCTCGGAAGCGGCGTCGGTCGCGGGACTGGTCGGTTCGGCGGCGGCATCGACTTCGAGCAGCCTTTCGCCGCCGGCCAGCGCGACGATGACGCGCGCGGCGGCCGTTTGCCGAACGTCGACCTCGAACGGCTGCGCGGGCGCTCCGCGCGTCGACACGCGCCCGCGCCAGCGCAGGTCGGCCGCGCCGGCCGGGTGCTTCAGGTCGATCTCGCGATATTGCGCGAACAGCGCGAGCGCCTCGGCGTGGTTGTGCGCCAGATCGAGGGGATACGGCGCTGGCAGCTTGACGGGAACGCGCTCCAGCCGGGCGGCGGCGGCGATTTCGCGCTCGTCGCGGCGCAGGCGGAACGCGACGGGCCAGTTTGCGGGGAGCGTCGTAACGATATTGGCGAAGTCGTTGGGCGTCTGAATGCGGCGGCCCGCGAACATGAGAAGCTCGTCGCCGAGCTTGACGCCGCCGCGCTGCGCGGGAGAAAGCTCCTGAATCGCGTTGAAGATCACACGCGAACCGGACATCTGCACGGTCGCGCCGAGCGTGCCGTGCTCGCACACGCGGCCGGAGCGCAGCGCGGGAAGAAAACGCTTGATCTGGTTGACGCTGATCGCGTAACCGAGCCCCACGTTCACCCGCCCGCGCTCCTCAAACTCGAAAGATCCGCGGCCGTTGATGCCGATCAGCCGGCCGTCTGCGTCGAAAAGCGGTCCGCCGGAATTGCCGGGGTTGATGCTGGTCGAGACCTGAATGCAGTCGGCGTATTCGAGCAGGTTGCCCTGCCCATACTGGTAGCGATGCAGTCCGCTGATGACGCCCAGAGTAACCGTGGGGGCGAAATCCTCGGCCAGAAGAAACGGATTGCCGAGCGCGGCGACCCATTGCCCGACGCGGAGCGCGTCCGAGTCGGCCAGCGTCGCGGCGTCGAACTGCTCCTTACCTTCCAGCCGAAACATCGCGACGTCGCCGGCCGGATCGACGCCCAGCACGCGCAGCGGGTAGAGCCGGCCGTCGGAAAGCCCGCCGACGCCACGTCGCGATTCGAGGAAGGACTCGACCACGTGAAAGTTGGTCAGGCCATAGCCGCGCGGGTCGATGATTACACCGCTGCCGCCGCCGCCGCGGTGCGGCGAGTCGAATACGCAGACGACGCTGGGCGTAATTCGGCGGAGGACTTCGACGCGGCGAGTCTCGTCGGCGCGCACGGCTTCGAGCGCGGCGGCCGTGTCCGTCTGCGCCCGGGCGGCCGGCGCGGCGAGGACGGCGGCGAGCAGCGCGCCGCGCGCTGCGCGGCGGATTGGGATGCCCGGCAGGAGCCCGACTGAGTCGCGCAGCACGCGTCCTCCTCACTTCACCAGCCGGGCCAGCGCCCAGCATACCTGGTCGGACAGATCGAGATCGGCGCCGTAGTCGACCACCAGCGTCAGCGACTGCACGCCGCGCAGCGGGACCGACACCTCGCGCGGCGCCTCGCCGCCGCGCAGCGCCCGCGCTTCCCACAGCACCTGGTCGTCGCCGATCACGCGCACGTCGGCGCAGCCGCGCGGCGACATCTCGTCGAGCACGCCGACCAGCGCGACAAACCGCGAGAATCCGCCCGCGACGTCGAAAGTGAGCGACGAGCGGCTGTGCATCGAAATGCCTTTGCCATAACGCTGGCCCCCGAGCAGGATCGGCCGGCCGGTGAGCGAAGCGTCGCGCACGTACTCCCAGCGCTTGTCGAAAAACGGCTCGAACTCGTAGCGCCGCGCGCGGGCATCGGAAAGAAACAGCAGGCGGTCGCTGCGGCAGTCGATCCGCTCGATCCGCTCCCACGGCAGCGTCAGCCCCTCGAAAACGCTGGATTGCAGGCGGACGGAATCGGCGTCGCCACCCATCACGCGACCGGCGAAAATCTCGCCGTCGTCGAGCGCGACGCGGCAAGTGGCGCTGCGCGCCGCGCCGCCCGCGAAAACGACGCCCGCGACGGCCGCCCAGGGCAGTTCGCGCTCGCGCTCCTTCCAGAGCACCACCAGCTTGTCCGTCTCCACGCGCTTCACGGCGCCGGACAGCTCCAGCGGCTCGTCCGGCTTGGCGGCGACGATGACGTAATCGTGCGCGTCGTCCGCCGACGGGCCTTCCTCCGCCGAGCGCTTGCGCGCCAGCGCCGCGTCGAGCTTCTGCCGCGCCGGACCGGACGCGAAGCTGGACCAGATCGCCTGTACGGCGCGCAGCTCCACCCGGCCGGCCTGGTCTCCCCGCACCGAGACGTCGAACGATTGATCGCCCGTCGCCGCAACGCGCCCGGCAAACTCGGAGCCGTCGGCGAGCAGGAATCGCAGCGGCGGCGCGGACTGGCTCGCGGCGGAAGGCGCAACCCCCGCCGCGAGCGGCGAAATCGCGAGCACGTCCTGCCAGGCGATCGACTGCGGCCCGTCGGCCGTCGCGACGATCACGTCGGGAGCGAGCTGCGTGAGGCCGCCCTCGACGCGCGTTCCGTCGATCCGCATCACCTGAACGTCACGCGCGGCGGCGCAGAGCGGCGCGCACAGCAACGCAGCGCCGGCCAGCGCGGCGGCGCCGCGCCGCAGCAGCGCGTGGGCGGAGCCGCGCGAGCGCATCATTTCTGCTCCGCGAGGGATCGGTAATATTGCTCGACCAACTGCCGGTAGCGCGACGGAAAGCGCATGCGCAGCGACTGGAGAATCTTCTCGCGCTCCGCCGGGGGCATCTTGCCCCACATCTCCCCAGGGTCGGCCCGCTCCACGCCGTGCAGGTCCATCGTCTTCGCGCCGCCGTCGATCGGCGCGGATTCCTCCAGCGGCTGCTGCGGGCGGCGCTGCTCGGATCGGCCGCGACCGCTCCGGCCGCGACCGCCCTTTCCGCTCTGCTGCTTCTTCTGATCCTCCTCCTGCTTCTCGGCGTTTTCGATGAGCTTGTCGAGAATCTCGACGGCGTCATCCTGGCGCTCGCGTACGCGCGGCTCGCTGTCGCCGATGCGCAGCCGATCACCGGCATAGCGCAGGATGTTGCTGACTTCGCCGAGCGTGCCGCGCTCGCGGCGGTCCATCTCCACGCGAAGCTGACCGGCCCCGAACGCGACCGGCTCGGGCGCGTCGGGCACGTTGGAAGCCAGGTCGGCCAGCGTCCGAGCCGCGTCGTCGAAGCGCAGATTCGCCGCCTGACACGTGGCCAGAACCAGTGCCATGTGCGGCGCGTACGGCGTGAACGAAATCGGGCCGTCGTTGGCGAACGAAAACTCGCGCAGCGCGGCTTCGGCCTCCTCGAACATGCCGCGCTCGGCCAGCACGCGGACGTCGAAATACGCGGCGCTGGCCGCGACGTATGGATCGTCGCTGCGCTTCAGCTCCGCGAAACGCGGCTCGGCCTCGGCCAGCGCGCCGCGATCGTACGCATCCAGCGCGGCGCGAAACTCCGGGTATATCTCCGCAAGCGCCTCGGGCACGAACCCTTCGGCGGCGCCGGCGTCGGTCAGGTGACCGTACCGCTCGCGAATGGCGGCGATCGCGTCGCCGTGACCGGCGGCCAGCGAGTCGAGATGGGCCACAAACGCCGCATTCAGGCGGTCGATGCGCTCGGACGCCGGCGCCGCGGCGCCGAGCAGCGCCGCAGCGCCGACCCAGATTGCCAGCAAGCGCCTCATGGCTGCCTCTCGTTCATGTTGCGCGCCAGCTCCGACAGCTCGGTCTGTCGCGCGGCCAGCGACGCCTGTTCCGCGGCGAGATCGGTCGCGGGCATCTGCGCCGCCGCGTTTTGCAGCGCTTCCGTGCGGCGGTTCAGGCGCACCTGCGACGAGCGCAGCAGCCGCAGCTCGGCCGATCCCGGCAACAGCGGCTCGGCGCCGTCGGGCGGGCCGCCCTGGTCGTTCTGCTCTTCCTCGCGCTCTTTCTGGATTTCCTGGCGCTTCTGCTCGACCGCGCCGACGATCTCGCGAAGCACGGCGATCACGTCGTCGAGCGCAAGCTGCGTGCGGACGCCCACGTCGCTGCGCTCCAGCAGCCCGGCGGCGGTCGTCATGTCCGCGGCGAGCTGCATCACCATCTGAGGAAGGACGACGGTGGTGCCTTCGGTGGTCAGCAGCGAGCGGACCGCCAGGCAATCGTCGATCAGCTTGCGCTGCTCCATCGCCGTCGCATTCAGCACAAGATCGTCGCTGCGCGTCCAGCTCTCGCGCGGCTTGGCCGCCAGCGCGACCGCGTCGGTTTTCACCTGCTCCTCGCGCGCGAGCATGGCCTTGAACCGCGCTTCGAGCGTCGCGAGAGTCTGCTCCATCTCCTCGCGGCGAAGCTGGCGCAGGGCGTCGTCGAGTTCCTCCGTGGCGCGCTCCAGTTGCTCGCTGGCGGATTGCTCCTCCGGCTCCGCCTCGGCAGGCTGGTTTTCGCCGAGCCGGTCCGCGGCGCGCTGCATGTGCTTCTGGGCGTTCTCGACGTTTTCGGCGCCGGGGGCGGGCCGCGCTTGCGGATCGGACGAGCGCGCCGGCTGCATCTGCCGCGCGATTTCGGCGGCCTTCTGCTCTGCCTCGCGCTCGAGCCGCTCGATTTCGCGAGCGCGTTTCGCGTCGGCGAGGCGATCGGCTTCTTCACGCAGCTTCTCGGCGCCGCGCCGCAGCGCCTGCTCCGCCTTCTGCTGCGATTCCGCAGCGGCCGAGTCGCGCTCGGCTTGTAGCGCCTCGGCCGCCTGCGACATCTCCTCCGACGCCTGCTGCGTCTGCGCGGCGGCATCCTGCGCGGCCTGGCGCGCCGCCGGCTTGTCGCGCGCGTCGTTTTCCAGCTTCTTCAGCGCATCGGCCGCGGCGCGCGCCTCGCCGGCCAGCGCCGCCTGGTCTTCGCGCAGACGGGCGGCGCTTTCGGGGGAGGCGCGCTTCTCGCGCAGGGCCGCCTGTCGCGCGGCGAGCTTCTCCAACTCGTCGGCCTGCCGGCGAAGCGACTCGGCCAGTTGCCGCGCGGCGATGGCCTCGCGCGTGCGCTCGATGTTGTCGGCTTGGCGCTGCTGGAGCGCTTCCAGATCCTTCTTCAGCGCGGCGAGGCGCTCGCGCTCTTCACGCTTGCGGTCGAGGTCGCCCAGCGCGTCCGTCAGGCCGCGCAGCATCGACTCCAGCTCGACCAGAACGGCCCCCTGCTCGCGATCGGCCTCGCCGAAGTTCGCCTCGCGCAGGAGCTTGACCAGATCCTCCATGCGACGCTTGATCTGGGCACGGCCGGCCTGGTCAAGCGCATCGCGCAGGCGGTCGGACTTGTCCGGCTCGCTCTCCGCCAGCAGCTTGGCGAGCTGAATCATGTTCCCTTCGAGGCGCGAGAGGCGGTCGCGAATCGCCTGTTGCCGCTCGGTCAGCCCGGCAGCCGAGGGGGCGGGCGCGGACGCCGTCGGCGGCGCCTGCGCGAAGGCGCCGGACGCGGCCAGAAGGATTGTCGCGGCGAGCAAGAGTTTCATGGCTCTGTCCTGCCTTCGCGGACGCAACGGGCGTTACGGTTTCCCGTCGGACGGCGGGGGCTGCGGCTTGCCAAGCTGGTCGAGGATTTCGTCCAGCCGGCTCTCGACGGCCCGGCTCGTATCTTCGCGGACCTTGCCCTGCTCGGCGATCAGGTCGCGGAGCAGCGCAATCGCCTCCTGATACCCCTCCCACTCCAACATGTTAGCAAGTATCGCCTTCATCCGGCGCAGGACTTCCGCCTGAGCCGTGGCGCAGGCGGTCCGGCGGTCCGCGTCGGACGGCTGGCGCAGCACGGCGATCGCGTCCACAGCGGCGGGAATCGCCTCGCGCGAGAGAGCCGCCAGCGGTGTGACGAGCCGCTGGCCGATGCGGGCTTCGTGCTCGCTGCGGGCGACCTTGCTGACGCGCATCTCGGCCAGAATGTGGTCGAATTTCTGCGCCAACTCGCCGACGCGCAGGCCCGCGGAGCTCTGCTGCCGCGCGAGCGCCGCCAGCCGCTGCACCTGATCGGCGGGCGGCGCGGTTCCATCGGGCAATTCCGCGATCAGGCGGTCGAGCGAATCGGCCAGGCCGCGCTGCGCGGCGAGCATCTGCTCGAACTCGCGGCGCAGCTCCAGCTCGCGGCGCGACATCTCGGCCAGGAAGTCCTCGGGCGTGACCACGCGTAGATCGACCGCGGCGGAGCGACCGACGTTCGGCCCGCGCGGATCCTGATCGGCGGCTTCGGCCCACAGGCGAATCTGCTCGCCCGCCGTCGCGTCGAACGAAGCGAGCGCGACGCCGGTTTCGACGTTGAGCTTGCGCGAGGGCAGCTCGACGCCCGCCAGCGGAACCTGTCTCGCCGCCGCGCCGGCCTTTTCCACGTTGAGCGAGACCGTGGCGAGGCCGTAGGAGTCGTCGAAATCGAGCCGCACCGGAATGTCGGCGAACGGCGTCACGATCTCGCCGGCGCCGACCAGCTCCATGCGCGCGACCGGCGCTCGGTCGGGCACGACCTTGAGGACGTAGCGAACCGGATTGCGATCGGTCCAGCCGTCGCGATCGGTCAGCTCGATGCGGTAGATGCCCGAAGCGGGCGATTCCCAGACGATGCGCGCAGCGGGCGAGGCCTGATCCGCCGACCATACCGCCGGCGCCGCGCTCGCGCCGGCGACCGGCTCGCTGCCCACGAACTCGACGCGCGTGACCTGCTTGTTCAGGCGCGCCTCGATCTCCAGCGTCGAGCCGGCCAGCAGCTCGAGCACGGTCTGCTGATCGATCACGTACGGCTCGGCCCCGACGTAAGCGGGCGGCGTCACGCGGGCGCGCGTCGTCAGCACGTGCGGCGCCTCGACCGCCTGCACGAGATACTCGCGCGTGCGCTCGTCCCCGCCGACCAGGCGGAAGCGCACGTCGTCCTGAAGAAGGCCCAGCGTGGCCTCAAAACGATCCGTCCCCACCAGCGTCATCGGCTCGCGACCCGACGCGCCGCGCGACGACCACACGACCTCCACCTCGCGCGGTTTCTCGCCGATGCAGTCGGCCTCGATCAGCAGCTCCTCGCCGCGCGGCATGCGGCGGCTGTCCGCCGCGTCGTACCCGCGCGGCACGAGATGCGTGTTCTGAGGCCAGGGAATCTCGCGCAGCAGCCAGTTGCGCTGAAACCAGACGCTCATCCAAGGCAGTTGCAGCATCGCCGCCGACACGAGCGCCAGAATCGCACCCAGCTCCAGCGCGCGGCGGACGGCCCGGCCGTGGTTGAGCACCGACGCGAAGCGCACGCGGCCGGCCTCCACGACAGCGCCGAGCACGACCGCGCGGACGAGCTGCGGCGAATCGCCCGCCACCGCCGCGGCGGCGCGCTCGTCGAGATCGTCGCCGGCCGACCGCGCGCGGACGAGGTGCGCGTACTCGACCGCCGTGCTGAGCTGATCGTGCAGCGCCGGGTGCGATCGATCGATCCAGCCGGCCAAAACGTGATCGGGCAGCGGCTGAATCAGGCGCAACACCACGTACCGATAGATCACCCACACCCAGAAAAGCGTGATGACGGAGTTGAGCACCGCCCGTTGATCGATCGAGAAGCGCAACCAGCGGTCGAGCAGCAACTGCGCCGCAGCGGCGGCGACCAGCGCGAGCACAAGCTGGAAAAGCCCCTCGACGAGCAGGTACGTCCGGCAGCGCCAGCGCAGGCGCGACAGCGGGCGCAGCAGGCCGCGCGCGATCTCCTGTCGCGGCCAATCCGCCGGGATGTTCAGCGGCGCAGCGCTCACAGCAGGTGATTCCTCCGGCGAATGGTCCATTCGGCGGCCAGCAGCGTCGCCAGAACTCCCAGCACCCAGCCCTGGTCCCAAAGCGATTGGACGCCGATCGGGCGCGGCGGTTCGGTGCGGCTCGCATTTTGAATGCGATCGGGCAGGCTGCCGGCCTCGGCGATGGGCAGATAGCGGCCGTGCGTCTCGTTCGCGATCTGTTCGAGCAGTTCGTCGCGCAGGCGCAGGGCGCGCATCTCGACGTCCGGGCGCTGCACGCGCACGCGGCGAATGAGTGCCGCATCGGCCGGCTGCGTCGCCGGCGCTGCGCCGGGCAACGGCACGCGCAGCACGGCCGGCCCGTCCACGTCGAACAGCGCGCGCCCGGCGAACCAGCCTTCGCGGCCGGGGATCGCCTCGAGCGCGACGCGCCGCTCGGCCCCGTCGCCCATCGTGATCTCGCAGTCGATGGACGACTCGTGCCACGGGTTGAAGCGCTCGTCGAGCACGCGCGCCTCGATCTTCACGTAGTCGCCGACGCTGATCACGTCGCGGTCGAGCGTGATCGCGCCGCGCTTGCTGGCGCCCTGCCGCCGCGCCTGCGCCAGGTAGCGCACGACCTGAATCCAGAAGCGGTTGAAGTAGCGATCGGCCGTCGCGCGCCAGCGCCACGTGCTGTCGAACGCCAGGAACGCGGTGCGCCCGGCGCCGACCGGCTGAACCGCCAGCAGCGGAGCGCCGGCCTGTCCCGGCGGGCCCGCGCCGATGCGCAGCAGCACGGACGCGACCGGCTTTTCACGATATACCGGCATGAACCACCACGGCCCCGGCAGCGCGTTCCATATCTCCTTGCAGCGGGCGGGGTCGGGCGAAAACGCGACGAGCGGGTGCGCCAGCGCGTCGTCCGCCGGCGCGATCGGCAGGGCGCTGGTGCGATACGTGCCGCGTTCGCCGAGTCGAATTTCAGCCTCCGGATCCGGCGAGATCGGGAGGATCCCGACCAGGTCGACCATCTTCGGATCGGCCAGCAATCGCGGGCCGAATTGCGGGCCGCTCTGCACCAGCACGCCGCCGCCGAATTCGTCGACGAAGCGGCGAAGCAGCGTGGCCCACGATGCGTCCAGATCAGTGGCGCTGGCATCCATCAGCAGGATCGCGTCGTACGCGAAAATCTCTTCCGGCTTGCGCGGCAGCTCGGTGAGCTGGATGTCGCCGTCGCGAATGGCGCGCTGATCGGCGGATTGCAGCCAGCAGGCGACGTTGACGCTGTTGTCGCGTTCCAGCAGCCGAGCGACGGCGCGATAGTCGTAATTCGGCCGACCCGCGACGACGAGCACGCGCAGCCGATCGTCGAGCACAATCACGGTCGCCTCGCGGACGTTGTCGTGCAGCACCGCCTCCTGCGGCAGCGCGGCGAGCCGCACGCGATAGACGAATTCCCCGGCAACGGTCGGAGAAACCTGGAACAGCACCGGCGCGGACGCGCCTTCGGCCAGCGTCACGCCGCGACGTTCGAGGACGGTCTCCTCCGCATCGGGGCCCGCGTCGGCCGGCGTGGACGTAAGCTCGACCGAAACCTCCTGCTCGGGCAGGCCGGCCGCGGCGACCTCCGCGCGGATTTCAAACGGATCCCCCTTCGGCACGGTCGGAGGCGCGGTCATGTCCGCCACGCGCAGATTGGGCGGCTCGACCGGCTCGCCGACGCCGACCGTGAAGAGCCGGGCCTTAAAGCGGCGGGCGTACGCGACGATCTCGTCCGCGTCCATGCCCTTGTTCAGTCCGCCATCGCTGATGACGACGATGCCGGCCAGCGGCGCGTCGCCCGCGTCTTCGATCGCGCGGGCCAGCGCCTGCCCGACGTCCGTCCGTCCGGAGGGAGCACGCCCGTCGGTGACATACGCGAACGATTCGACCGTGTCGCCGGCCGGCCGCGACGCGGGATGGCTCGCGGCGGGCGGCGCCGTCTGGTCCCAGGGCAGGCGCACCGCTGCCGTTCCTTCCCCGAAGCCGTACAGCACAACCTCATTTCGAGCGGCGAGCCGCTTCAGCCAGCGCTGATCGTCGGCCGAAAGGAGCGCGGCGGCCTGTTGCCGGCGGGTCGGTCGCGCGGCGGCGTCGAGCGCTGCACCCGGCTCGCCCGGCGGCGCATCGGCGATGGTCATGCTGGCGGAAACGTCGACCAGCACCGGCACGCGCGCGGCCAGCGTGCGGCTCACGTACGTCGCGATCACGGGCTCCAGCCAGATCAGCAGCAACCCGCCCAGCACCAGGCAGCGAAGCCCGGCCAGGATCATGCGCACGAGCCGGCTGGCGCCCGCGCGCTTCTCGCGGTGATACAACCACACAGCCAGAAAGCAGATCGCCCCCGCCGCGAGGAATAGCAGAAGCTGCAACCAGCCGCTGGGCAGTCCGGCCCACTCGAACTGTTCCCGGCGCGTCTCGGCGCCGGCCGCCAGCGCGAGGGAATCGAGCGCCCCGAGCGCACACGCCGCGGCGACGGCCGCGCGGCGGCTCGAGCACGAAAACTCGCGAAGATGCGCCTTCACCGCGCTGCCTCCACAAGTTCGCGATCCTTGCGACGCCGAGCGCGCGGGGACGCCAGCACGGAATGCGCCGCGCGCGGCGTCCGGGTGCGCCGTGCGCGAGCGGCGCCGAACATCCACGCCAATCCCTGCTCGGCGACAAGCGCGGCCAGAAGCAGCAGCGCCAGCGTCCGCCACAACTCGCGCCGCGTGCCCTCTCCGTTTCGCAGGAAACCGGCGTCGGCCGCGACAATCTCGTGCGGGATTCCGGATAGTGCGGCTTCCAGCTCGACCGGCGTCGCAACGGCCAGGTCGGACTCGGCCGCGTCGAGATTCACGCACAGCGGGCGGAACTGCGCGGGCGCGCCGCGCGGCGTCAGCTCAACCTGATACACCCCGAGCTGCGTCGCGCGCGGGCCGGTCAGCAGCACCGGCCGGCCGGGCAGGACATCCTGCCCCGACGCAGTCGCCTGCACCATCGGCTCATCGGGGTAAGACGGCGAGCGAAACGTGGCGCTCAATTCGTACTGCTCGGGCAGCAGCGGCAGCACGAGCGGCTCGCCGGCCGGGCTTTCGCTCGGATGATCGGGCCGCCGCGCCGCATATTGCACCATCTCCAGCATCGTCACGACGTAGCTGCCGTCCGGGGCGGCCGGCCAGTTGTTCCAGTCGCTATCGATCGTTGACGTGAACAGCAGCACGCGGCCGAGCTCGACGGCTTTCTCGACCAGTGCCGCGCTTTGCTTTGCGTCGGTGAAGCGCGCCAACACAGTCGGCGCGGACGGCTGCGACTGCGCCTCCGCCGTGGCGGGCGCGGCCGAATCCGCGCCGCCGGATTCGTCGCAACGGTAGAAGCGCCGAAAGCGCACAAACTCGGAGAGCGAATCGCTGCTGGCCGGAAATATCGCCGTCACGGGGTGATCGGTCGTGCGGATCAGCCCGATGCCGCCGGCCTGCTCACTGGACACAATGTCGGAAAGTGGCAGCGGGAGCAGCGCGACTCCGCCGGCGCGAAGCGCCTCGTCATAAGCCCGCCCGTCACCGACTTCCGTCCCCAGCGTGAGCACGAGCCCGCCGCCGCCGCGCACATACCGAACGAGCGACTCGGCCGTTGGGCCGCCCGGCGGGCGAACGTTGCACAGGAACACCAGGTCGTAAATCCCCAGGTCGGTCGCGTCGAGCTCGTCCGGGTCGATCGTGTCGAGGCGAATGCCGGACGCGAATTGTCCCGGCGGCGCCAGCGCGCTGCGCAGCAGGAAGACCTCGTCCGCTCGCGGGTCGGCGGATGGCTGGCCGTCGACGAGCAGCACGGCGAGGGCGGGCTTCACGCGAACGGCGACGCGCCGCACGTCGTCCAGCGGGAAACCATCCGCCGACGCGAGCCCGACGGCAAGCTCGTGATATCCCTCGTCCGCAAACGTCACCTCGAAAGACGCGCGCCGCGACGACCCGGCGTCGACCGACTCCAGCGCGACGGACGGGAGCGGGGCGCCGTCGATCTGCACCTGAAGCGCGGGCTGCGCAAGCGGCCGCGCCGAGTGGTTCACAACGTCGGCCAACACCACCGCGGGTACGCCCGCCATGGTCTGCGAGCGCTCCATGCGAACGCCGCCGACCGTCGCATTCGGGCGGGCGGACGCGCCGGCCGTCACAAGCACGACGCGGGCGGCGCCGGGCTTCGCGCCGTCGGCGCCTCCCGCGCGAAGCGGCTCGAACGCGCCCGCGGCCGCGTCGGCGGCCGATATCCAATCGCTCCGCTGAAAGTCGGAGAGGACGTACACGTCCGCGCTGCCGGCAGCGCCGGCCGCGAGCCGCGCGGCGATGCGCTCGAAGACGGGTTTCGGGCGCGCCGGGCCGATGGTCGTCACCACGCGGCGGACTTCGTCGCGGGCGGACGCGAGCCCCTGCTCGCTGAGCGGGACGGCGTCGATCAGCGGCGCATCGGGCCGCGATGCGGCGATCAGCGTCAGCGGATCGCCCGCGGCTTCCTGGGCCAGCCAGGTCAGCAGCCGATCCGCCGCCTGCTTCAGCCGTTCGAGATCGGAGGTCGCGCCGTCGCGGTAAGCCAGGCTGGCCGAATCGTCGATCACAACGATCCGCTGCGACTCGCCGCGGCCGCCGAGCAGCTTGGAAATCAGCCCCGGACGCAGAAAAGGCCGGGCGAGCAGGAGCGCGAGCAGCATCATCGCCGCGCAGCGAAGCGCCAGCAGGAGCCACTGCTCGAACTGCACGCGGCGGCGATTTTCGCGCTCCGCTTCGAGCAGAAAGCGCGTCGCGGCCCACTCGACGCGCCGAAAGCGGCGCCGCGAGAGCAGGTGGATGATGATCGGCGCTGCCCCCAGCGCGAGCCCGCCGAGCAGCAGCGGGTGCAGGACGCCCAGCCCGAGAATGCCGGCGCTCGCGCTCACCGCGCCGTGCCCTCCGTGCCGGCGCCGAGCGTCGCCGCGGAGCGCCCGGCGATGCCGCTGCGCCGGCTGAGGTAGCCGCTCAGCACGACGTCGATGCGGTCGCTCGTGTTCACCGCAACGTAGTCGGCGCGATGCTTCAAACAGAGCGCCCGGACGCGCGAGCAATACCGCTGCACGGCGCGCAGATAGCTCTCGCGAAGCGACTGCGGATCGGCCAGCAGCCGCACTTCGTCCTCCAGACCCTCAAAAAGCACGTTCTCCACGAACGGAAAGTTCCACTCGTCGTCATCCATCACGTGAAAGATGATCAGCTCGTGCCCGGCGTAGCAGATGTGCTCCAACCCGCTCACCACGTCGTCCGTGTCCGCCAGCAGGTCGCTGATCAGAACCGCCAGCGAGCGGCGGCGCAATTCCTCGGCCAGTTGGTGAAACAGGATCTTGACGTCGGTGCGCCCCGCCGGGCGGGCCGACTCCAGGATGTTCATCAGGTTGTTCAGGTGCGGACGACCGGTGCTGGCGGCCGCCTTGGCGCGAATGGCGCTGTCGAACGTGAGCAGCCCGGCCGCGTCGCTCTGTTGAATGATGAGATAGGCCAGGCTGGCGGCCAGGCGGCAGGCATAATCGAACTTGTTCATCCGCCCGTGGCCGTAGGCCATGCTGTGGCTGACGTCGAGCAGGATGTTGCCGTGCAGATTGGTCTCTTCCTCGTATTGCTTGATGAAGAAGCGATCCTTGCGGCCGAAAAGGCGCCAGTCGACGTGCCGCAGGTCGTCGCCAGCGACATAGGGTCGATGCTCGGCGAATTCGACGCTCTGCCCGCGATAGACGCTGCGATGCATGCCCGACAGCGAGCCGGCCACCGCCCCGCGGGCGCGCAGATCGAGCCCGCGCAGCCGGGCGATCGTGTCAGGATCTAAGTACTTCCCGGACGCCCGCATGAGCCGCCTCCTGCGCTTCGCGGGCGGGAACCCGCTCGACCAGCTGATCGATGATCTCGTCGGCGTGGAAGCCTTCGGCCTCGGCCGCGTAGTTTGTGATGATGCGGTGCCGCAGGACGGGATGGGCCAGCGCCCGCACGTCCTCGGCCGCGACGTGCTTGCGGCCTTGCATGACAGCGCGGGCTTTGGCGCCGAGCAGCAGGAACTGAACCGCGCGCGGGCCGGCGCCGAACGTGACCATGCGATCGATGATTTCCGAAGCGGGCTGTCCGTCGCCGCCAGTGGCGCGCGGGCCGGTGCTCTGGGCGGGGCGCGTGGCCCGCACGAGGTTGAGCGCGTAGTGAATGACGCTGGGCGCGGCGGGGACGCGGCGGACGACGTCCTGGAGCCAGAGGATCTCCTCGCGCTGGAGGACGGAGTCGATCGTCGGCGCGGCGCCGCCGGTGGTGCGCTCGGCGATGAGGTATTCCTCGTCGTAGCTGGGGTAGCCGACGAGGATCTTGAACATGAAGCGGTCCTGCTGCGCCTCGGGCAGGGGATACGTGCCTTCCTGCTCGATCGGATTCTGCGTGGCAAGCACGAAGAACGGCGGCTCCAGCGCGTGCCGCACGCCGCCGATCGTGACCTGCGCCTCCTGCATGGCTTCCAGCAGCGCGGCCTGCGTCTTCGGCGGCGTGCGGTTGACTTCGTCGGCCAGCAGGACGTTGGTGAAGATCGGCCCCTTCAGAAAGCGGAACGAGCGCTGCCCGGTGCGGCGATCCTCCTGGATGATCTCGGTGCCGGTGATGTCCGACGGCATCAGGTCGGGCGTGAATTGAATGCGGTTGAACGTCAGGCCCAGGCAGCGCGCCAGGCTGGCGATGAGCAGCGTCTTGGCCAGGCCGGGCACGCCTTCGAGAATCACGTGCCCGCGGGCGAACAGCGCGATCAGCAGCTCGTCGATCACCTGTTCCTGGCCGACGATGATCTTCGCGAGTTCGCGGCGGATGCGCTGATACGCCGCCCCGAGCCGCTCGACGGCCTCCAGGTCGTCGCCGGGCTTGAAGTCCGGCGCGGGAGGGCGCGCTGCGACGGGCTGGTCCGCGGTGTCGTTCGCTTCGAGTGGCTCGTTCATTCGTCTCCGCCTGCGGGTGTGCCGCGCCGCGCGGGCGCCGCGCTCGTTGTTCTCGCCGGCCCGTCAGCGCTGCATGATGGGCAGGTTCTTGTAGGGCAATTGCAGAATGAGCAGCGCGACCGACGTGCCGTAGGTCGGCCCGACGTGATCGCCGTCCCAAGAGCCGTCGTCGGCCTGCTCATGCACCAGGATCTCGCGCATCGCGTTGAAATACTCCGTCCACTTCTCCTCGCCCGACAGGTACATCACCTGCGCCAGGTAGAGGTGCGCGTAATAGTAATGCCCGAAGTAGCGCGTCTTCTGCTTCGTCGGCGACAGGTTCTTTTCCGCGAATTCGAGCGCCCGCTTGGCACGCGGATTGTCGTATTCGCCCGCGTTGAACCAGCACGCCACCGCGGCGGCCGTGATCGCGGGACGACTCGGGCCGTTGTCGCTCACCTGGTAGCGGATGCCTCCGTCCGGGTTCATCGAGTCGGTCAGGTACTTCATCGCATTGTCGATGACCTTCTTGGGCACCGCAATGCCGGCGTTGCGGGCGGCGCGCATTCCCTGCACCTGCGTCACCGTCACCGAGCCTTCGTCCTGGCCGCTGTCCGGCGTGTACAGCCAGCCGCCCGCGGCGCTCTGGCTCCGCCCGGTCAGCTCCACCGCGCGCTGCAGCACCGCCCGCACCTGCGCCTGGCGCTGTGGGTCTTCCTCCATGCCATAACACTCCGCCAAAAAGAGCATGGCGAAGCCGTGGCCGTGCATGCAATGCCCCTCCTCCTCCGGCTGCGCGATCAGGCCGGTGTCGCGCCGCGCGCTCTTGAGGATGAACGAGAGCGCGGCGCTGACGTTCTTGGAATAGGGCCCCTGCGTCGGCGTGTTGCCGCCCGCGACCAGCGCAAGCCCCGCCAGCGCCGTCATCGCAACCGGATAGTCGCCCGACGCGCCCAGCGTGCGCCAGCTTCCATCGCGGTTCTGCGCCGCGGCCAGGTAGCGCATGCCCTTCTCGATCGCCTGGCGCACGGCGGGAGTGACCTCCGGCGGGTTCGCATCGGGAACCGCTCCGTCGGCGCGCGGCAAAGGCTCGATCACGCCCGCGGCCGGGCGTGAAGCGGGCGCAGCCTGAAAACCGCTGGCGCCGGGCGAAAACAGCAGGATCGCGCCCACGCCGAACAGCGCCAGCACCGCGACGCGTCGCCTGCGAATTCGAGTCATGGGGCGTGCTCCAGTTGGGCGCTTCCAAACGCGGCCAACATGCCGTTGGCCTGCACAATGATGCGCGTCGTCGTGGCCAGCAAGAACGCGTCGCACTCGCCCGCTTCGCCGCCGGAGAAATAACTGGCGATCGGCTCGGGCCGCGTGACCGCCCCATCCGCCTTGCGCACCATGCGCAGCGCCAGCGTGGCCAGCGAAGGCTGCGAGCGCTGATCCGCCTCGCCGCCCAGCACAAGCACCGGAATCAGCTCCGGACTCGCCAGCAACTGCGTCGCGTTCGGCGTCACCAGCGTGCGCACTTCCTCCGACAGCCATACGCGCTGCCCGGACGAGCGGTCGTACGCCGCAATGCGCAGCGCCGGCTCCGCCTGATCGCCAGCCGCGCTGTGATCCAGCCCAGCGACGAAGAGCTGCCCGCCGGTCGCGGCGAAAACCTGCTCGTCGCCGAGCGGCTCCACGCGCAACAGCACGCGATGCTCGCCCGCCGCGGCGTCGAATACGCGCCACGTGTCCTCGTCGCGCGTGCGATACGCAACCAGTGTCGTTCCCGCCACCGGCGCCCACCCGTGAATGCCGTTGATCCGCTCCGCCCAGAGCGGCCGCAGCCCGACCGGCTCCAGCGCGACGAGCACTTCGTCCGTCCAGATCAGCAGCGTGTCGGCGGCAACCGCGACCGCCAGCGGCGTCGCGTAGACCGCCGGCAGGCGCCGCACGCGATCGCCGAACATCGCATCGACCACCAGCACCTGCTGGTCCTGACCGATCAGCACCAGCTCGTCGCCGACGCGCTCCATCTGCTGAACCGAAAAACCCGGCAGTCGCAGCGTCCACCACGGCTGTCCATCGCCCCAGCCGATCAGCATGACGCGATCCGGGCGCGGAGCAAACCACACGCCGGCCGGACCGGCCACGGCCACCTGCTCGAAGTTCAGTGGGGCCTCGGTCCACTCCGGGATCGCCACTTCCCACAGACGCTTGCCGCCGCCGCGCTCCGGCCCGAGTCCCAGGCCGATCAGCCCGCCGCGCGTCGGCACGGCGGCGAGGTGGCGGTATCCCACCATCGGCCAGACCGGGCGCCGCGCGAGCGGCACGTTGCGCCCGCCGAGGAGCAGGCGCTCGACCTCGTCGCGCTGCACGGCGCGGGGCGCCTGGCCGCCTCCGATCGCGTCGGGCGTCTGGCGCCACGATTTTCCGCGCTCGGCACTGCAAAGCTCGATCGTGTGATCCTCCGAACGGCGCGCCAACAGGAATGGGCGTATCGCGTGCAGCGGCTGACGCAGCTCGGTGACAAGCTCGGCCTGCCGCGTCGCCCATTGCCGGCGGAAAGTTTCGCCGAACGGCTCGCCGGACATCTGCTCCTGTTTGGCCATCGAGCGCTCGATCCGCTCGATGGTCTCGGCGTCGCCGCTCGCCCCGGCGTCGGCCGGGGCGCTGGCCGGCGCGCTGGTCGCGAATTGATCCTGCCAGGCGTCGCGGTCGCGGCGCGCCTCGTCGAGCATTCCCAATGCCGTGTGCGTGTCCCAGCGGACGAGCTGAAGCCGGCGGCGGACGTCGGCCGGCAACGCGGGCGGCGTGCGCGTCGGAAGGAACAGTTCGACGAGTTCCGGGCTCTTCAGGCGCAGGGCGATCTCGCGCCGCCAGCGCTCGGCGCGGGTCGCGTCGAGCGCGATGCTCGCCAGTCGCGTCAGCACGTTCGAATCGTCCGTCGCCACGGCGGCGTCGAGCAGGCCATCGAGGTATCCACCCGCGTCTTCCGGCGAAATCTCCGCAAGATTGGCGCGGACGCGCGCCGCCGCCGCCAGCCACGCGGCCACGTCGCGCCCGTCGTCGCCCGCCCCGCGCAGCATGGTCGGCGCGGGGCGCAGCAATTCGTCGCGGTAATGCGCGAGCGCCTCGGGATAGCGGCGGTTGCTCTCCAGCGCTTCGCCGATGAGCTGCGACAGCCGCGCCGCTACCTCCGGCGACGTGCTGACCGTTGCGGCGCGCCGCAGCCACGCCAACTGCGCATCGCCCCGCCCGGCCTCGCGCGCCAGGGCGACGAAAACGCCCGTGAGCACCAGGTCGCGCGCCTCGGAGTAGCGGTCCTCCGTCGTGCGAAGCCCATCCAGCAGCGAAAGCGCGTCGTCCGCTTCGCCCGCCAGCAGATGCGCCCACGCCAGGACGAGCTTCCAGCGCTCGCTCTGCGGATCGGCGCCGAGATGCTCGTCCGCCTCCGCCCGCAGCGCCGCCGCGTCGCCGTACTTCACCACCACGTTCGGCGAAACGGCGTACAGCGCGTCGTCGCCCGTGATCAGATTCGCAACGACCGGGTCGCGGGCCGCCAGGTCGGCCGTCGCGCGGCCGCCGTGCTCGTTGCGCGCCGCCGCCGCGAAGCCGCCCGCCTCGGTCAGCGCCTTTCCGGTCTGGCCGTCGAGGCTGACCAGCCCCTCGCGCGTGGGGACATAGATGCGCTCGCCGCGAATCGCCGGCCGCCCGGTGATCTCCAGCGGGACGCTCCGCCAGCGGATCGAATGCCCGTCGCTCCAATCGAGACACGTGAGCGTGTTGCCGCCGACGACCAGCCCGGCGGGCAGCGGCCCGACGACGAACTCGTACGTTCCGCGATCGACGCGCCAGCGCTGCCGCCCGTTGAAGCGGTCGATCGCGAAAATGTACGGCGCATCGGTCGGCGCAACGATGACGAGTTCATCCGCGACCAGCGGGCGCTCGGCCCCGTAATCGCGCGGCGCGTCCTTGGTAGCCCACCACCCGGCGGCGCGGCGCTCGGCCACCGAGCTTGGATACGTCCAGGCCCACTTCCACGACAGGTCGCGCGCGTGGACCGCGGCGACGACGCCGTTCCCGGTGCTCAGATAAACCGTGGTCTCATCAGCGGCCAGCAGCGCCCGCCCGCCCGCGGGCGTGAAGTACGTGGGCGGCCCGATCACCGGGGCTTCGCGTTGCAGCGCGCCGGTCGCGGGATCGAGCTGGCAAAGCAGCAGGTCGTCCCCGCGCTGCACGGGGATCAGCAGCGAAACGCCGACCGCCAGCGGCGCGTCCTGAAACGCGACGCCGTAAAGCGGATGCGCCACGTCGCGGCCGATTCGCCAGGCGACCTTGCCCGATTCGCGATCTCGCGCCACAAGCTCGTTCGGCGCGACCAGGTTGCCGAATTCGCGGAAGCGGCGCGGCTCGAAATTCCCGCCGTTTTGAAGCAAGATCAGCGGCGCCTCGACCGTGTAGACCTGCCCGAACGACGCCGAGAGCGCGTGAGCCAGCGCGTGCGTCAACAGCAGGCGCGAATCGGTCGAGATCGGCTGCTCATCGCCGCCGGAGTCGGAACGATTCTTCTCGTCGATGACCGCGCCGTCGCTCTCGCGCCAGAGAAGCGTCAGCGTCGGCCCGTCATACGCCAGCACCGCGCCGCGCACGCGCAGCAGCAGCATTCCGTGGTCGAGCATCGCCTGGTGCAGCGGCAGACGCCGGGCGTATTCGATCGCCGTCGCGATATAGGTGTCGTCGTCGAACCGGCGCGGCGGATCGGCCGGCGGCGCGGGCAACGCCGCCCGCCAGATCGCCCCCTCGGACAAGGCCGGCGAAAATGAGGCGCTCCGGCCGATCAGCGGTCCCTCGACCGCCAGCCGGCGGGCGGCCGTCCAGCGCCGCAGCTCGGCCACCTTGTCGCGCCAGCCGGGGCGTCCGCCGACGCGCGGGTCGGCGTCGAGCAGGTCGAGCTCGCGCTGCGCCGCCTGCCAGGCGCCAACGCCGGCGAGCGCGACGACAAGCTGCGCGCTGGCCTCGATGCTGCGGCCTTCGGTCGTCTGAGAGTACGCGCGGATGACCTCGATCGCGCCGCCGTACTCGCCGAGGTCGAGCAGCTCCGAAGCCAGCTCGCGCCCGACGGCGGGCCAGTCGGTCGACGGGCGATAGCGCCGAAACAGCTCGCGCAAGGCGTCGATGTCCGCCTTCCCCGCCGCCTGCGCGAGGCGGGCCGACACTTCGCCATCGTACATCTGTCGATACACTTCGACGCCTTCCGGCGGAAGCTGCTCGAGCAGACGGTTCGCCTGCTGCCAGACGGGGTAGTACGTCCGCCCGGCCGGAGCGATGACCAGCTCGGCCGGCAGCGCCGCCATGCGCTCGGCCAGCCGAATCGCGAGCCGAAAATCTCCGCGCCGAATGGACTGCTCGACCTGGCTGGTGAGCAGCATGGCCTCATTGCTCTCCGGCAGCGTCGCACCGGAGATCACGCCGCGATCGGGCGGCGCCGCGGGCTGCGGCGGCGGACCGTCCTGCGACACCGCCGTGGCCGCGCCGATTGCGAGCACCAGCGCGGCGAGACTGATACGCCGGCGCGCGGGAGCCCCCCACGTCGCCGATGCGAAGGCACGCGGGTTCCTCGGCGTTCGCGGGGTGCTGCTGCGTATCGCGCGCATTTGCTGTTCCTGACGGGGTCGCGGCGCACACCGCCGCTCAGAACCGCCGGCCGCGGCGCTCCGAACGCGCGAGTCGTGCGCATTCTGCCCGCGGAGCCGGAAGCCCGAAAGCCCATCGGCCGGTGCGTTAGCGGCCCACCGACTCATTCTATTACAGGAATCGGACGCTCTATACAGGAATCGGACGCTTCGGCGACAAACTCGCTCGCCACGGAGAATCGGGGGGCGACAATCCGGCTCGCCGCGGGGCCTCCGCGACCGACGATCAGTAGCGGCCCGCGCCCTCGCGCGGCCGGAGCGGCGCCCGGCATTCGGCGCCGCCCGATTGTCGCTCGCCGCGCGGAGACGTCGGACCTCCGCGTCCGACGCCGCGCGC
>CAZHIE010000008.1:0-4767 GCA_964532435.1 uncultured Planctomycetales bacterium | reverse complement strand
CGAAATTCACGCGCGAACGCTTCGACATGATCCACGTCGGGGCCGACGAACGATTCGACGTGCAGAAGATTCTCGGCGACCCCGAGTTCCGGACCGACGCCGAGTGGTACTACGAGCACGAGGGCAAGCACTACGCGGCCCGCGTCTTCTTCGACGGCAGCGGCCGCGTCACCGGCAAGGAGTGGATGGACGCCCGCACGGGCGAATGGGAGGGCAAGCACCCCGACGCCCAGGACGCGCCGAAGGGCGAAGTCCGCGAAACCGAAACGCGCACCCGCACCATCGACAAGGATTAGCGGACACGACCGGCGCCGGTTGCGCGTGCCACGCATCCCGCGCGCCGCGCATCCCGCGCACCGGGCGACCGCGCCCAATCGCCGCCCCGCACCTACAATTCCGTAACGGTGCGGCGGCGGCGCGCCGTCCAGAATGGGGATGGTGTGCGATGCGCGAACCCGCCAGTTCCTGGCAGCTCATCGACGAGTCGTTCGACGTCCGGCTGAACCGCCACTTTGAGGGCCTGCTGGCGCTCGGCAGCGGCCCGCTTCAGCAGCGCGCGTCGCTGGAGCAGCGCCTGCGCGACGATCCGCAGAACAACGAGTATCTGAGGATCATGGGCAACGTCACCGTCGAGCCGCCCCGCCCCGGCAAGAGCCGCTGGGGCACGTTCATGCCGGGCGTGACCGGGCCGCACCCCACCTGCCGCGAACAGTTGATCAACCTGCCCGCGCTGCACGTGCTCGAACTCTGGGCCGATGGCGAGCCGCTCGACCCCGAAGGCCCGCAGCTCGATTCCATTCGCCTGCTCGACCTGCGCACGGCGCAGCTGCGCCGTGTCGCGACGTGGAAGCTGCACTCCGGCGCCGCGCTGCGCGCGACGTATGAGCGGTTCATCTCCGCCGCCCAGCCGCTGCTGTCCGTGCAGCGCTGCGTGGTCGAGCACCTGCACGGGCCGCCGGTCATGCTGCGCGTGCGCGGCGGAATCGACGCCGACGTGCGCACCAACGGCGTCAATCACTTCGAGACGGTCATTCCGCACGACGAGCAGGAATTCGCCGGCGACGACCCGCTGGCGTTTCCCGCCGGCGCGCTGCTCGGCCTCACGGTCCGCACCAACGGCGGCCATCGGGTCCGCGCCGCGGCGCTGCTGCATTGCAGCGAGCCGCTGCGCTGGCGCGAGCAGCGTGAAGATCGATGCGCGGATGCCGAATGCGCGCTGCGCCTCGACCCCGATCAGACGATCTCAATCGAAAAATACGCCGTCATCCACGCGCAGCGCGTCGCCGACGACGCCGACAAGTCCGACGTGCAGTCGATCATCCGCCAGGCCGAAGCGGCCCGCCGCCGCGGCTACGAAGCCCTCGCGCTCGAACACGCAGCCGTCTGGAACGAGCGCTGGGACGCGACCGACGTGCAGATCGACGGCGACGAACGCAGCCAGCTCGCGCTGCGAACGAGTCTCTACCACATGCTCCGCGCGGCCGTCGAGCGAGACCGCACCGTCGCCATCGACGCCAAGGCGGCCGCCGGCGAGGCGTATTGCGGCCGCTACTTCTGGGACACCGACATCTTCATGCTGCCGCTCTTCCTCTACACGCGCCCACAGGTCGGCAAGACGCTGGCGCGCTTTCGCCATGCCTCGCTCGACGGCGCGCGACGCAACGCCCGGCGGCTCGGCTGTCGCGGCGCGAAGTTCGCCTGGGAAAGCTCGCCTTCCGGCGACGAGAATTGCCCAAACTGGCAGTACGCCGACCACGAAATCCACGTCACCGCCGACGCCGCTTACGGCATGATCCACGCGCACCGCGTCGACCCGGCCGACGCCGACCTGCTCGCCGAAACGGCCGAAGTACTGATCGAGACGGCCCGCTACTGGGCGAGTCGCGTGTGGTACAACGCCGCGCGCGACGAATACGAGCTGTTGCTCGTCATGGGGCCCGACGAGTACACGCCCTTCTCGCGGAACAACGCCTACACCAGCCGGATGGCCGCGTTCACGCTGTCGCAGACCGGACCGCTCTGGGCGGAGCTTGGGCAGCGCTCGCCGGCGCGCGCCGCCGCGCTGCGCGAGCGGCTCGACCTGCGCGATGGCGAGCTGACGCTGTTCGAGCGCATCGCGCTGACGCTGCGCGTGCCGCACGACGAAGCTCGCGCGCTCGTCCTTCAGTCCGACGACTTCTTCGACCTCGAACCCTTCGACTTCGAGCGCTGGTGGCCCGACCGAACGCGGCCCGCCGGCGCCTGCGTGTCGCAGGAGCGGCTTTACCGCAGCCAGATTCTCAAGCAGGCCGACGCAATCCAGCTCATCGCGCTGTTCCCGCACGAATTCTCGCCTACGCAGATGCGCACCGCGTACGAAACCTACGAACCGCTCTGCTCGCACGACTCGAGCCTCAGCAAGTCGATGCACGCGCTGGTCGCCGCGTGGATCGGCCGCGAAGCCGACGCGCTGCGGATGTGGGACGAATCCGTCGGGCTCGACCTATCGCCCGGCGCCGCGGCCGACGGCATCCATGCCGCGTGCGCGGGCGCCAACTGGCAGGTCGCCGTGCTCGGCTTCGGCGGCCTGCGCACGCGCATGCAAAGCGACGTGTTGTGGATCGAGCCGCATCTGCCGGCGCGCTGGCGAGCGCTGCGATTTCCCTTTGTTTGGGAAGGCCAGCCATTGCGCATCACCATCGAACCCGGCCGCGTCGCCGTCGTGCATCGCGGCGATCGGCAGCTTTCCGCAAGCATCTGCGGCCGGACCGCCGAGTTGCTTCCCGGCGCCGAGGCGGTTGTGGCGCGCTAGCCACGCGCCGCCGTTTTGACTCAAATGGAATCGCTCCGCCAGCTATACTTGTAGAGCGCGAGTCGCGCGAATCGGCAGGTTGCGTTGCGCACTTCGCCAGAGGCAGAGCCATGAGCACGCAGACTCGATCGGGTTCGTATTCGTTCGGCGACTTCCTGGAGCTGATCCCCGAAGATCGCAAAGCCGACCTTCTCGACGGAGTGATTCACGTGGCGTCGCCGGAAAGCTTGGAGCACAACGACATCGTGAGCTGGCTGAGCGCAGTTTTGAGAACGGTGATCGACGAGCGCCGCCTCGGCACGCTCGTCGTCAACCGCGTCGCATTTCGCCTCGGCCCGCGCACCGCGCCCGAGCCCGACGTCGCGTTCGTTTCCGCCGCCCGCGCCGACATCCGCCGTCCCGGCTATTTCGACGGCCCACCCGATCTGGCGATCGAGGTCGTCTCGCCGGAGAGCGTGTCGCGCGATTACGACGAGAAACGCGGCCGCTATGAGGCAGCCGGCGTGCGCGAATACTGGATCATCGACGCGGACGAACGCCGCGCCACGTTCCTCGTGCTCGAAGGCGGCAAGTTCGTCGACGCCGCGCTCGATGCCGGCGTCTTCCGCAGCCGCGTGCTGCCCGGTGCGTTCCTCGATCCAAGCTGGCTGTGGGAGCGGCCGCTGCCGTCGGTGCGCAGCACCGTCGATCGCCTGCTCTCCGGCCGACCCGGCTGAACCGCGATTCATGTCGTCACGCACTCCGCGCCGCTCGCCAACCGCCCTGCCGCTTCTGCCGAAATCGACTATGATCTGCCGTCGCCGCGCCGCCCAATCCAGCGGCGCGGGAAGGAGCGAAGCGTGACGTTTGAAGATCCATCCGCGGCGCTGAAATCGCTCTCCACGCGCATCCACGCCATCCGGGATTCTCTTTGACTTGCCCGCCCGATCGTCCCGCCTCGGCGAGCTGAACGCGAAAATGCAGGAACCCGGCTTCTGGAACGCTCCGGACGCGGCCCAGCGCACCGTGCAGGAAATGAAAGCGCTGCGCGCCCAGGTCGAGCCGCTGCAGGATCTGCTCCGCCGCGCCGACGACGCCGCCGTGCTCATCGAGCTGGCCGACGAGTCCGGCGCCGACGATGCGCGGGCGGAAGTGCAGAATGAGCTGGCGCTGCTGGCCGAGAAGACGGACCAGGTCGAGCTCTTCACGCTGCTCTCCGGCCCGAATGACGCGCGAAACTGCTTCCTCTCCATCCAGGCCGGCGCGGGCGGCGTCGATTCGTGCGACTTCGCCGAGATGCTCCTGCGCATGTACGTGATGTACTGCGAGCGGGCCGGATTCAGCCTCAGCGAAGTCGACCGGCGCGACGGCGAGGAAGCGGGCATTCAAAGCGTCACGCTGCACGTCGCCGGTCCGTATGCCTACGGCTACATGTCGTGCGAGGCGGGCGTGCATCGCCTCGTGCGCATCAGCCCGTTCAACGCGCAAGGCAAGCGCCAGACCAGCTTCGTGGGCGTCGACGTGCTGCCCGAATTCCCCGACACCAAAATCGAAATCGCTGAGAGCGACGTCGAGATCGAGCGCTTCCGCCGCGCGTCCGGCGCCGGCGGACAGAACGTCAACAAGGTCGCGACGGCCATCCGCATCCGCCACAAGCCCACCGGCTTGCTCGTCGAATGCACGAACGAGCGCAGCCAGAAGCAGAACGAGGAAATGGCCTGGGGAATTCTCAAGGCCAAGCTGGAGCAGATGGAGCAGGCCAAGCGCGACGCCGAACTCGCGAAAGTCTACGACGAAAAGGGCGCGATCGCGTGGGGCAACCAGATCCGCAGCTACGTCATCCACGGCTCGACGATCCACGTAAAGGATCACCGTACCAATCTCGCCATCGGCGACACCCAGAAAGTCCTCGACGGAGGGCTTCAGCCGTTCATCGACGCGCGCATGCGGCAGCGCCTCAAAGGCGGAGAGTAGCAACCCGTAGCGGCCCGCGCCCC
>CAZHIE010000007.1:40221-44991 GCA_964532435.1 uncultured Planctomycetales bacterium | reverse complement strand
GATTGTAACATATTCGGACCCCCTACTGCGAATCGCATCGCGCGGCCCGGCGAGGCGAGGCCGGTCGCCGTGCCTTCCTCTCAATCCCAATGCGCCTGCGCATCTGGCAGCTTTCGCCACACGGAACGGCGCCCTCTTCTTGGTTAAGGCTCCGATTTCCGCTACAATCGCCGCTGCGAAATCACCTCCCGGGCAGAGCCCGCTGCGGTCGGCGGACGCGCGTGCCTGTGCGGGCGGTGAAGCGGCGGGCGGAAGGAAGCGTTGTAGCCACGCGTGAAGGCATTCCCCGCGTCGCCGCCGCCTGCGGCTCCGTGCGAACTGATGGATGGGAAACCGCCGTTCGCTCGCGGGCGGGTTCCCCCGGGTCGCTCCCAGGCCGGTTCGACGTGACGTACCTCGAATCGCCGCGGGCGGGCTGATGGGAAACCCCCGGGTCGCCCGCGGGCCGGCTCGTCGGCGGCGAGCCGCACGTTCGCTTCCAACGCGATTTGTCAGCATTGCGCGGCGCCCGGGGCGCCGCGCTTCGGCAGACGATAGTCACTGGAGGATCGCAGAATGAAAGCGCTTTACACCTGTTGTACGGCCGCCGTCGCCCTCTTCGCCGCCGCGGCCGCGTCGGCCGCCCTCGCGATCGACGGGTCGCGCGACGTCGGCTACTGCGCCCCCCTCGTCGTGCAGGACACCAGCACAAACTTCGGCAACAACAATCTCGGACAGGTGGACGTGGCCAACGGGTCGGAGCTTGACAATGCCTCCGCCCGCATCGACGGCGGCGTGCTCTACCTCCACCTCGCCGGCAATCTCGAATCCAACTTCAACAAGCTCGAAATCTTCTTCGACAGCGTCTCCGGCGGGCAGAATCGCCTGCGCGGCGACAACGTCGGCGGCGTCAACCGCATGGGCGACAGCGGCAGCGGCAACGGCCTGACATTCGACGCCGGCTTCGAGGCCGACTACTGGCTCAGCGTCACGTGCGGCGGCGGCCCGTTCGGGCTGTACGTCGATTACGCGCGCCTGCGCACCGACAGCGACCCCGGCGACGGCTACTACGTCGGACACGGCCTGGCCGCGAATCAGACCGCGGGCGGATTGCTCGACGGCGGCAACAACCCGTTCGGCATCCTCTGCACGCTTAACAACAGCAACACCGCGGGCGTCAGCGGCGGCGCGGGCATCGGCGACTCGACCGCGGCCGCGCTGGTCACGACCGGCGTCGAGTGGGCGATCCCGCTGGCGGCGCTCGGCGACCCTGCGGGCGACGTACGCATCTGCGCGTTCATCAACGGCCAGCAGCACGATTTCGTGTCGAACCAGGTTCTGGGCGGCATTTTCGCGCTGGTCGGCGACAACCTGGGCGAGCCGCGCAACGTCAATTTCGCGAACATCGGCTTCGATCAGTTCTTCACGGTTCCCGCCAGCGCGCCGCAGTGCGGCGCCTGCTGCGATTCGTTCCAGTCGTGCTCAGTGGGCACGGCCAGCGATTGCGCGAATTCGGGCGGCACGTATCAGGGCGACAATACGTCGTGCGACGGCAACCCGTGCGACACGATCACAACCGGCGCGTGCTGCCTGAGCGGAACCTGCCAGATTCTCAGCCTGAGCGAGTGCGCCTTCGCGGGCGGCCTGTATCAGGGCGACGACACGACATGCACGGCCGGCCGCTGCCAGCCCTGCGCGAATTGCGGTCCGGGTCCGAACTGGATCGACACATGCCAGCCGGGCATCGACAACTTCCCGACCGGCGCGCTGGTTCGCGTGGACATGGATAACGACTGCGAAGCGGATGCGACCGTCACGCTGAATGGCCCGATGACCGTCCGCCGCACGGGCAGCGGCCCGGGTCCGATCCAGACCGAGATTCTGTCGATGCACCTGGTCGGCGCGGGTTCGCTCATCGCCGGCGCCGGGCAGGGCCAGGGCGGCGTGCTGGCGGCGTCGCTGGGTGAGACGACGCAGAACCCGGGCGATCCGATGCTGGCGGACAGCTTCTTCGACGTGTTCTTCGAACTCGATCTGGGCGGCGGGCAGCGCGTTTACAACCACAGCCCGCTGCGCGTCTCCGCGTCGATCACGTGCGTTCCGCCGGATCAGGTGTTCACGTTTGCCGGCTGTCTGCCGCTGTTTACGCAGCCGGTCGGCGGCGTGCAGGTGGCGCAGATTGTCGAAGTGCTGCACGACCCGTTCCCGAGCGGCGCGTGCTGCTTCCCGAACGGCGATTGCCAGATCCGCACGGAAGATGAATGCAGCGCGCAGGGCGGCACGTTCCAGGGACCGGGCACCGACTGCGACCCGAACCCGTGTCCGCAGCCGCTGGGCGCCTGCTGTCTCGAAGGGCAGTGCGAGCAGGTGACGCGCATCGAGTGCGCGAACGCCGGCGGTCTGTACCTGGGCGACAACAGCGCGTGCGAGCCGGGCATCTGCGACTCCGGCGCCTGCTGCCTCGGCGATTACTGCGTCGAAATCCGCGAGTTCGTCTGCGCGGCGATCGGCGGCGCGTATCAGGGCGACAACACGACCTGCGGCTCCGACCCGTGCGGCGCGCCGTCCGGGCAGCCGACGGTCGACGGCGCGTGCGACACCGGCTATGGCGCGGCCGTCGCGACGCAGAACACGCAGACGCAATTCGGCGACAGCAACCTCGGGCAGGTCGGACCGGCCAACGGTTCTGAGCTGGACGAGATGTTCTGCGCGATCGCCGGCAACCGGCTGTACCTGCACATCTCCGGCAACCTGGAGAGCAACTTCAACAAGCTGGAGATTTTCTTCGACACGCGCGCCGGCGGACAGAACCGCCTCCGCGGCGACAACCCGAACGTCGATTTCAACGGCCTCAATCGCATGGGCGACAACGGCACGGGCAACGGCATGACGTTCGACGAGGGCTGCGACGTCGATTACTACCTGAGCGCCACCGGCGGCGGCTCGCCCTACACGATGTACGTGAACTACGCCGAGCTGGCTTCCGCGGACGGCAGCGTTCCGGGCATCGGCCGCTATCTCGGCAACACCGGAGCGGGCTCCAACGGCGTGCTCCAGGGCGGCGACAACCCCGATCACATTCTCGTCACCATCAACAACAGCAACACGGCCGGCGTGACCGGCGGTACGGGCCCGGCCGACGGATCGGGCGTGACAACCGGCTTTGAGGCAAGCATCCCGCTGGCGGCGATCGGCCTGAGCGACGCGTCGCAGCCGTTCAAGGTGGTCGCGTTCGTCAATGGCGGCGGGCACGACTTCGTGTCGAACCAGGTGCTGGGCGGTATCGGCGGCGGCGAGAACCTGGCCGACCCGCGCAACGTGAACTTCGCGTTGATCGCGGGCGATCAGTGCGTGCTCGTCAATCACGGCGCCGCGTGCATCGTCGGCGACGCGAATTGCGACGGGCTGGTGGACAATGGCGACATCGACTGCTTCGTGGCGGCGCTGCTCGGCGGCGGCGACCCGGCGCAGTGGCAGGCGTGCGCGGAGGCGGCAACGCCGGGCTGCACGTACGACTTCGTCTGCACGAACGACATCAACCGCGATTCGTCCGTGGACAACGGCGACATCGACTCGTTCGTGAACTGCCTGATCAACCAGCCGCCGGCTGGCCAGGGCTGCAACTGATTCGGAACCGCGGCGCTTCCCCTCTCCCGCTTGTGGAGAGGGGGAGCGCCCGCTCTTGTCGTGTGAGGCTTTGTTGTGCCGCAGCCATCTGCGGCGTGTCTGACCCGGAGAGAGGAAGGGAGCAAGAAGCATGAGAGTTTTTCTGATTGCGGCGAGCGTGCTGGCGATGATCGGCGCCGCGGCCCGAGCGGACCTGATCGACACGCGCGTCGACACGACGGCGGGCGGCGCGGCGGTCGATCAGGCGATCGGCGCCGATGAGTACGGCGCGGGCAACGCGTACAGCTATCGCGGCGGCGGCGGCGGGTTCGGCGGAACGGTCGGGAACGGCGTCGTGTACATGAACAGCGACGACACGACGCTTTACGTCGGCTTCGAAGCGGGCAACGCCGTGAACGACCTGGTGACGATCCTGCTCGACACGCGCGCCGGCGGCTACACCGACGCGATGATGGACGACAGCGGCGACGGCGGGCGACGCGCGTCGAGCCAGCAGTCGATCAACGCGGACGACGCCTACGACGCGAATTTCCTGCCCGATTTCAGCATCATCATCGGCAACTTCGGCACGGTGTTCTTCCAGCTCGAAGCCGCGCCGACGCCGCTGACGTTTCTGAATTTCGACGGCACGAGCACGCAGCCGGTCCGCGAATACGCCATTCCGCTTGCGACGCTCGGCGTCGGGCCGGGCGGCAACGTCGACTTCTTCGTCGCGTACATCGCCGATTCGGGCTTCGGCTCGAACGAATCGATCCCGGCATATGAGCCGCTGAATGGCGGAGCCAACCCGGGGTTTGATCCTGTGTCGGCCGGCTACGGAAACTTCGACCGGTTCACGACGATTCCGGAGCCGATGACGCTGGCGCTCGTGCTTGTCGGAGCGCTGGCCGGCTTGCGCCGCCGGTAGGGAAGTGCCCGCGCGCTGGCGCTTGGGGTTCGGAAATGGGAGCGCAGCCGCCCTCGGCTGCGGTACTTCTGATGCGCCCACGATCCCCACGATCTGAACCCCAAGCGCAAGCGCGCGGGGATTGAGCGGGGACGCGTGTTGCGCGCAACGCCCACGCGCTGGCGCTTGGGGTTCGGAAATGGGAGCGCAGCCGCCCTCGGCCGCGGTACTTCTGATGCGCCCACGATCCCCACGATCTGAACCCCAAGCGCAAGCGC
>CAZHIE010000007.1:37535-40121 GCA_964532435.1 uncultured Planctomycetales bacterium | reverse complement strand
AACGCCCACGCGCTGGCGCTTGGGGTTCGGAAATGGGAGCGCAGCCGCCCTCGGCTGTGCGTATCCGCGCCGCATACGTTAGAATGTGCGCAGCGGGCCCGTATCCGTTGCCGGCGCATTCGATGAGCGCGCCGCCCACGTATCGCCTTCGGGAGTCAACAATGCCAAATATGCAATTCCGCGCTCTGCTCGCGCTCGCGGCGCCGACCGTCGCGTGCCTCGGCGTTGCCGCATCGCCGGCCGCGGCGCAGACGAGGTTTCTCGTCAATGATCGAACGCGCGATGCGATTTACGTGTTGCACGACGCCAACGGCAACGACGCGATCGACATCCCCGGCGAAGTGTCCGTTTATTTCGACGGCACAAACGCCAGCGGCGTGCTCGGCCCGATGAACCCAAGCTGTCTCGACATTTACCCGAGCGGACTGGTGCTCATGGGCGACCAGCAGAATCGCAACGTCTATCTTCTGTTCGACGCCAACAACGACGGCGACGCCCAGGACGCCGGAGAAGCGTGGATTGCGGTCGATGCGACGAATCTTTCGGGAATCAGCTTCGCGTTTCCGACCGGCGCGGCGTTCGACGTGGCCGGCCGGCCGATCGTCGTCAACGCCGGCAACGGTTTTGGGGCCGACGGAATCTACCTGCTGGCCGACGCGAACAACGACGGCGACGCGCAGGACGCCGCCGAAGTGCAGACGCTCTGCGGCGCCGGCGATTTCGGCCCCGGCAATGGGCCGTACAGCCCGCAGGAGATCGTCCTGCGCGGAGCGACCGGCTATCTGCACAACTCTTCTACCGACCTGCACGGCGTCGTCCGCTTTCGCGACGAGAACAACGACGGCGACGCCGACGACGCCGGCGAATTCGTGGTCTGGGCCGACGCGGCCAATGCGTCGGGCATCGCGATCTCCGCGGGCTTCGCGCTCGAGCCCGACGCCGCGCGGCCGGGCGCACTTTACTTCCAGCAGACGCTTACGGGCAGCAACGACCAGGTGCTGCGCATGACCGATGTCAACGCCGACGGCGACGCGCAGGACGCGGGCGAGATCGTCGCCGTCTACCAGACGGGCGAGGCGAATTTCACGATGATCGACGTGGTCAGCCTGCGCAGCGGCGACCTGCTCCTGACCGACAACAGCGGCAAGCTCGTCTATCGGCTGCACGACGCGGACGACGACGGGTTGTTCACGAGCGGCGGCGAGCGGAGCGTCTATTTCGCCAACACGGGCGGGATCATGGGCGACCTGCGGCAGATGTCGGCGCTGCCGGTGCGCCGGCCGGGCGATCTGAACTGCGACGGCGCGGTGGACAACGGCGACATCGACGCGTTCGTGCAGTCGCTGATCGACGCGGAGGGATACGCGGCGGCGTTCCCCGATTGCAACGTCTATAACGCCGACGTGAACTTCGACCGGCGGGTGGACAACGCGGACATCGATGGATTCGTGCAGTGCATCCTGACCGGAACGTGTCCGTAGCCGCGCCGCGGGCGCGCTCGAATCGCGCCGGCGGAGGCGTTTCAACGCTGCGGCGATCCGGCTATTCCCGCACGGCGCCGCCGATCATCTGATGCACGAGCGGCGAATTGCGGATGATGAGCCGGCCGCGGAAGACGCGAATCGTGCCGCGGCCGCCGTTGACGTCCCACGAATCGGGCTCGACGGTGGAGTGGATCGCGCCGATCAACTCCTGAATGTTGCGGGCGCGCTGCTGGTCGGCCTCGTCTTCGTTCTCGTGGTCGTAGCCTTCCGGGTTCTCGCTCTCGATCTCCGTGCCGCTGTTGATCACTTCGGTGATCGGCCGCACGCCGACCGCGCCGCGCGCGACAACCGGTTCGTTGCTGATCACGTGCTCCTTGACGCGGCCGTAGAACGCGCCGGGGTAGCGCGGGTGGGGCATGACGATGTCTTCGATGTCGTAGGTGCGGACGATCATCGATTCGTTGAACTCCTCGACGGTGGAGACGACGATCATTCCGCGGCTGGCGCGATAGGCGAGGCGGACGCCCTCCGGCGCGCCCTGCCGCAGGACCTCGCGCAGGATCTGGCCGAAGGGCAGGTGGCGGGCGCGGAACGTGATCGGCGCATCGGGGTCGACGCCCAGCTCGGTCAGGCGATTCCACTTGACGAAGATGTTCGTGCCGGCGATGTCGGCGAGTTGTTCGAGGGCCTGGCGGAAAGGCGTCTCGCGGAACTCGATCTGCGGGACATATGCGGAGAGGAGAACGGTCGCGGGCGGATGGAGGCGCAGGACGGGGCGGGCGGGCTCGCGCCGCGCGCCGGGGCGGCCGGGCTTATCTGCGGCGTCCGCTGGTTTGCCGGCGGCGGCCTTCTCACCGGCGGGCGCGGTGCCGGGCTGTCCGGCCGTCGGGGGCTGCTGTGCTGGGGGTTCCTGCTTGCCAGGCGGCGGCGTGGTCTGGCCGAACGCGACGGCAGCAAGGAAGAGTCCGATAAGCGAGAAGAGCAGACAGCGGCGCATGGGAAGCTCCGTGTAGCGAGAGCCGCAGCGGATGCGGCCACAGCTACAGACAGTATCGCCCATGCGGGGTGAGAATCCAGCGGAATCGAGCACGCGGGACGGGAA
>CAZHIE010000007.1:17360-37435 GCA_964532435.1 uncultured Planctomycetales bacterium | reverse complement strand
CAGTATCGCCCATGCGGGGTGAGAATCCAGCGGAATCGAGCACGCGGGACGGGAACAGACGGATTTTCGCGGGGCGCCGCGGGCCGGACGCGACGCGCGGCGCCCCGATTCACACACTACTGCCGATGATATCCTGGCCGATCAGTCCAGCCCTGCCGCGTACTCGTACGAGTCGGCATTGTGAATCGCCTTTCCCGGATGGGTGGTCGCCAGGGTCCGACAGTCGGTCTTCCCGTATTCGCAGTCACACGTCGAGAAGCCCTGCACCACGTGCTGTGTCTCGTGCAAAACGGTTCCCGCCTGCAACCCCGCCGAGGAGGAGTAGAAGGGACCGCACAGGTGAATCGCGCGTGACAGACCGGCGAGCACGTACGCATACGCGTCCTGGATTCCGCACGCGATAAGTCCGGTGATTCCGCGCGGACGGTCAAACTCCGGCGGCTTCCGCAACTCGGCGATGATGTCATCGAACGTCGACTCGACCGTCGCGCGGCGCGCGGCATCCTCCGCACCGAACCACTCCACGTAGTTCGTCATGCCGGAGGCACGGTAGATCTGCGCTGCCGAAAGCGCCGTTGCGGTCGCAAGCGCTACCTTGGGGCGGTTGAGAACGGAATTTGGATCTTCGCCGCCGACAAAGAGGAACGAAATGGCGATGAGAACGGAGACGATGGCGATGCTGATCATGACAGAACCGAGCGTGCCGATCTTCCCCGTCGGATCGACGTGATTGACCGGATCGTTGGCGCAATAGACGTATTTGTGCAACGTCTTCGGGTCGTGGGTCAATCCGCCGAACGGATCACGCGCGGTGAAGCGGCCCGTCGCGGGGTCGTAGTCGCGGGCGCGGAGATAGTAGAGCCCCGTGTGCGCGTCGAGCTGTTCGCCCGCGAAGCGATACGCGTTGAGAGTCGCGCCGTTCGAGGCGAGCGCGCCGCCGAACGCGTCATACGAATACGTGTCCGTCACGCTGGCCGAGGCATCCGAAAGCGCCCGCGTCGAGCCCAGGCCGTCGTGGTGGTAATAGCGCTCGGAGACGCCGGAGCGGCTCATGCTGATCAGGTCGTCGCCGTAGACGTATGAGACGGTTTGCGTTCCGCCGCCCGGCAAGTCCTCGATTTCGAGCAGCACTTGCGCCAACGGGCGATTCTTGTCGATCACATAGCGCGTCGCGGCGCCGTCCACCGTCTTGCGGACGCGGTTGCCATTCCCATCGTAGCCGTAGCTGACGGACGCGGGACGTGGGCCGATGCGGATTTCGGCGGTCAGCAGCCGGTTCTCGGCGTCGTACGTAAACGTGTCGGTCTGCGATCCGATCGAACGCGTCAGCAGGTTTCCGCTGTCGTCGTATGTGAAATCGGCGACACCAACGACCGGTGGCGGGTCATATGCCTCGGCCGTCGCGGCGAAGACCAGCGCGCCGCAGTGCAGCTCGAAGAAGCGGTCGGGACCGACCAGGAAGCTCGGCAGCAGGAACAGCGCGATAGCGGCGGCGATCTCGCGCCGGCGGCACCAGCGCCGGCCCTCGGCGGCGCGACGGCGAAGCAGGGCGAACGGCGCCGCACAACCCAGCAGCGACAGGGCTGCGATGGAAAGAAACAGGCCGAGCGACGCGCGCGGCCCGACCGCCGCAGCGGGTCCGCCCAATTGGGCGCAGCGCCCCGCATCGTCGGCCGGCCCCAGCGCGACTTCCACGCTTGTGGTCGCGCGAAGCAGGCGGTCGTTGCCGTCGTACTCGTAGGCGACAGAAACCCGCTCGGCAGTCGTGGCACGCGTCAGCCCGACGCGATTTCCCGCCGCGTCGTACGAGTAGGCCGTGTCGCTGTCGCCCAGCGTGGGGTCGAGGATTCGCTCGCGAATCACCTGCCCGGCCGCGTCATACGTGTAGTCGGCGACACGACCGCCGTGCTCGACAATGCGCGTGCGGCGGCCGTCTGCATCGAGCGTGTAGTCATAAGAGGCGATGATCTGACCCGAACCGGTGTTCGTAGTCGCAAGGCGCGTCAGTCGGTTGAGCGCGTCGTAGGTGTAGTCCGTCCGCGTGCGGTTGGGATAGACCAGCCACGAGCGGTTGCCGACCTCGTCGTACCCGTACGTCGATACGCCGCCCGACGAATCGGTCACCGAGCTGAGCCGATTGAGCTGGTCGTACGAGAAGCTCGTCGTGCCCGCGCTGGTCGTGATCGTCGCGACGTTTCCGGCTTCGTCGTACGAATACGCGATCGTCTGGCCTGATGGCACGGTGTTCGTCGCCATGAGACCGCGCGCGTCGTATGTAAACGTGTCGTCGCCGGCGCGGAGCACACGGCCGGCCGGCGTGTGCTCGAACTCGATCACGGTCGGCGGCGCGCCCGGCAGCGTCTTTTCCATCACGCGGTTGTTGTCGTCATAGGCGAATTGAATCACCGCGCCGTCGAAGTTGACGTGCCGCGTCTGATTGCCGGCGGCGTCGTACTCAAAGGACTCCTGCTGGCCGAGCGGCAGGATTCGGCGCGTGAGCATTCGATTGCGGTCGTACTCCATGCGCGTGACGCGGCCGAGCGGATCGGTTTGCGAGATGAGGTTGCCGATCTCGTCGTAGCCGTAGGCGAAGCGCTCCCCAAGCTCGTTTTCAACTGCGATGAGCTGATTGGCGGCGTCGTACTCGTAGCGGATCACGGCGCCGGATGCGCTCATGCCGCTGGTCAGCCTGCCTATCGGGTCGTAGCCGAAGCGGAGTTCGCTGCCGTCGTCAAACGTCTGGCGCGTCAGCCGCCCGTGCCCCTCAAAGCCGAGCGCGCCGTATTCGAACTGCGTTGTGTGGCCGAGCGCGTCGGTGAGCGAGAGGAGGTCGCCGAATGGATCAAGCTCTCGGCGCGTCTGGCGGCCGAGCGGGTCGGTGATGATCTCGACACCGGCGTCGCGCGCGATCTGGGTCAGGAATCCGCGCTTGTCGCGCGTGGAGACGATGTGGCCATCCGGGCCGTAGCCGGTTTCCGTGAAATGTCCGAGCGGGTCGACCACGCGGGTCACCCGCCCCAGCGCGTCGCGCACCAGTTGCGTGCCCACACCGTCGCGATCGGTGCGGCTGATCTCGCGCCGTTCGGCGTCATACGTGCGCAGCTCGAACGAGGCGTCGGCGTGATCGACGCGCGTGAGCGAACCCATCGCGTCGTAGGTATACAGGCGCGTGCGATTGAGCTTGTCGGTAAGCGAGCGCAGCTTGCCCGTCGCATCGCTCTCGGTTTCGACGAACCGGCCGTACGCATCGGTCATCCGCAGCGGCGCGCCGAACTCGTCCCAGGTCGTCGCCGTTGTCACGGTTTCCGAACTTCCGTCGGGAAGCGTGCGCGTCCGCGCCTCGGTCGTGGGCAGCCCTTCGGAGCTTCGCGTAAACGTCGTGCGCCGACCGAGCGGGTCGACTTCCGTGATTACGTTGCCGCGACCATCGTAGCTGCGCAGGCGGACGTGCCCCAGCGCATCCGTCGTCGAAAGCAAGTTCCCGTTGGCGCTGTAGGACAACTGCGTAACGGCGGCGTCCGGCGAGGTCGAGCGCGTGAGGTTGCCGTGAGAGTCATATTCGTTCGTGGTTACGCGACCGAGCGGATCGGTCACGGTAAGCGGGTTTCCGCTCGAATCGTACGTGGCGCTGGCGGTGTTTCCCTCGACGTCTGTCGCAGACGTCAGGTCGCCATTGGCGTTGTAGACGTTGGTGGAGACGCGTCCCAGCGCGTCGGTCTCGGTGAGGACTCGGCCTTCCGAGTCGTACGTTCGCGCCGTGCGATTCCCGAGCGCGTCGATGATCAGCGTTATGTTGCCGTCGGAGTCGTACTCGCGGATGGTCGGATTGCCGAGTCGGTCGCGCACGATTTCGCGGTTGTTGTCGGTGTCGTGCTCGAGTTCGATCCGGTTGCCGGCGGCGTCGATGATCGCGATGAGGCGACCTTCCTCGTCGTAGATGTTCCGGCCCACGGAGACGCCGCGCGGATCGATGATCTCGATCAGGCCGTGTTCGTGGTTGTAGCGGTATTCCGTCGCGTTGCCGCCGCGGTCGGTGACGCGCACGAGGTCTCCGCGCGAGTCGTATTCGAACCGGATCTGGCTGCCATCCGGATCGGTCACGGATGTGATGCGACCGGCGGCGTCACGCGCGATCTGCACGCGAACGCCCGAGGAATGGACCATGCCATTGGGGAGAATCTGAAGCGTGTTGCCTTCCGAATCGCGCACGCTCTGCAACTTTGCGACGCGCCGATTCGACGGACCGGCGAACGTGTAGACGGACCCGTCGCGAGTCGTCAGTTGAAAGGCGTTCGCGTCCCAGGGGCCGGGATCTTCAAATGTGATCAGGTCGCCGTCGCCGGGAATCCCGCCCAGATAAAGCTCCGGGCCGCTGCCCACCAGTGCAAGCGTGGAGCGCGACGGCGAGACGGCGTGAAACGCAATGCCGTCGAGGAATTGGATCGGAATCAGCACTTGCCGATCCGGCACGGCCACCGTCTCGAACATCTCGACCCGCCCGTCCGGCCAGGCGATCGAAACGGTTTTTGGATCGCGCGGCCGCAGGAAATAGGTCGGGAAGAAGCCGCCCGAGCGTACCTGCTCCCAGTCTTCGCCGAGCACGCCACTCTTTTCGAGCTGCAAGCTGAGGAACTCAAGCCGCCAGCCGTATCCGAAGTCTCCGGAACGACGGTCGCGGCTGTCGTACGTGCGTATCAGGGTAATCGGCACGCCGGCGAGCGGAATCGTCAGATCGTCATAGGAAATCGAGAAGTTCCCGATCTTCTGGCGTCCCGTCACCATGAACGTGCGCAGCGTTTCGGCGATGTTGCCGGCCGTGTCTTCGGCGCGCAGTCGAACTTCGTAGCAGCCGTTGACCAGCATGGTCGGGTCGAATTGTCCCAGCACGCCGTCGGTGACGGATTGATATCCGACCGCGAATTCGACGAACTGCGCTTCGCCCACATTTCGATAGGCCAGCGAATAGCGGTACAGGTGATCGTCGCTGGCGGTGCCGGCGATGTCCGTCGGCGTCGGAATCTCGCTGCCTTCGGCCGGGGACGCGAATGCCACGACGGGCGGGGTCGCGTCGCCGGGCGTGCGGGCCGCGAAGTCGGTCTCGCCGGCGCCGGTTTTTCCGGTCAGGTCGGTCGCCACGGCGCGCGCGACGTATGCGCCCGGCGCGGCCGGCGTAAAGGCCGCTTCGCCGTCTGCGTCGAGCGGGAGGACCAGATCGTCGGGCGGGCCGGATTGCCCGCGGATCGTCAGAACCACGGTGGCGACGCCGAAGTCGTCGAAAGTCTCGACGCGAATCGTCACCGGCTCGCCCGGGTTCACCGTGCGCGGCGTCGCCGTGATCTCGACTTCCGGCGCGAAGACGTCGGCGTCGGTCGCCGACGAGACGTTCAGCATGTACGTCTGCGTGTCTTCGGCCAGCGCGCCATCGCGCACGCGGACGGTGACTTCGTGCTCGCCCGCGCTGCCGTCCGGCGGCGTCCAGGCGATTTCGCCCGTCAGCGCGTCGATCGTCATTCCGGCCGGCGCGTCAAGCAGGTCGAACGCGAGCACAAGCTCGTCGGCGTCTTCCGCCTCGACGTCATAGCGATAGGGCAGGCCCACGATCGCCCGCGTCGCCGGCCCGGACGTAATCGCCGGCGGAGAGTTAAGCCGCACGGTGACGTCGAATCTTTGCTCCGCCCAGCCCCCGAACGCGTCCTCCGCGCGCAGCACGACCGGGTGCGTGCCGAGATCGCCCGCCGCGGTCGGCCACTCGATCTGCCCTGTCCCCGCGATGATGCTCATCCCCGCGGGCGCGATCGGCAGCGTGAACGACAGGTCGTCGCCATCCTCGTCCAGCGCCGCGAACGCGTAGGCGTACGTCTGCCCCGCGACGACTGCGCGTGTCGGCGTCGAGCGGAACTGTGGCGCGCGATTGCTGCCGTCGGGCGAAACCGTGACGCGGAAAGTCTGCGTCGCCCAGCCGCCGCGACCGTCATCGGCGCGAATCGTCGCCTCGTGCGTGCCGAGCTGGCCGGCGGTGGGCGTCCACTGAACGAGCCCGGTCGCGGCGTCGATCGCCATGCCGGCCGGGCCGTCCGGCAGCGACCAGGACGGCACGTCGCCGTCGTCGTCGACCGCCTGCGCCGAGTACGAATAGAGAACGCCGGGCTGCGCCGTAAACGCCGGCACGCTGATGATGCGTGGGGCCGCGTTGTCGCCGAATTCCGACACGCTCAGCGGATATTCCTGCGTCGCCCAGCCGCCGCGCCCGTCGTCGACGCGCACGCGGACGGCGAATGTGCCGATGGCCGCGGGCGCCCATTCGATCAGCCCCAGTGCGCTGATGGTCATGCCCGCCGGCGCGGCCTCGAGAGACCACGCGAGCGCGTCGCCATCCTCGTCCAGCGCCGCAGCGGGATAGACGTACGGCGCATCGAGCGCCGCGGAAAACACCGGCAGCGACGTGATCTGCGGCGGGTGATTGTCTCCGCCGATCGAGACCGTCACGTCATATGTCTGCGTCGCCCAGCCCCCCTGCCCGTCGTCGACGCGCACTTCGAAACGCTGCGGCCCGAGCTGCGCCGCCGACGGCGTCCACGCGATCCGCCCGCCCGCGTCCATCGCGGCGCCGGCCGGCGCGGTGTTCAGCCGATAGGCGAGCGCGTTGCCGTCGTCATCGGTCGCGACGACCGCGTATTCGTATGGAACATCCACGCCGGCGACGAACGGCGGCTCGCTCGTGATGCGCGGCGGCCGATTCGAGCCGGTCAGCGAAACGGCCAGCGTGTACGTCTGCGTGGCCCATCCGCCGCGCCCGTCGGCGGCGCGGACCGCGACCGTGTGGCTGCCGATCTGTCCGGCCGACGGCGTCCATTGCACCAATCCGGACGCCGCGTCGATCGTCATTCCCGACGGCGCCGTGTCCAGCGAGAACGTCAGCGTGTCGCCGTCGGCGTCGCTCGCCTCGACGTCGTACTCGTATAGCGCGTCGATCGCCGCGGTAAACGGCGGAGTAGACGTGATCTGCGGCGGGGATTCCGGCCGAACGTCGCCCGCCAGCGTCGTCTCGGTCTCCGTTCCCCAGGCGTCGGCGACGCGGACGCGAACGCCGTACGGGCCGACCTGCGCGATCCATTGCAGCACGCCATTGGTGGGGTTGAGCACCATTCCGGGCGGCCCGTGGAGCAGCGTGTACGTCAGCGGCGTGCAATTCGCGGTGGTCCGCGGAACGAACGTCGCCAGCCCGCCCGGCACGAGCGTCGGCGCGACGTACGACGTCGACAGCTCGCACGCGCGAACATCGACGCGGAAAGATTGCTCCGACGGGCAGAGCGCGTCGCGCGTGGCCACGACCGTCACGTCGTGCAGGCCGAGTTGCGCGGGCGTCGGAGTCCAGTCGATCTCCCCGCTCGTGGGGTCGATCGCCATGCCCGGCGGAAACACGCTCAGCGCGTACGAAATGGTCCCGGCCCGCACGGTCGCGTTCACGTCATAGGCATACGCGATGTCGGCGCGCGCGACCGTTCGCGGCGCAGACGTGAACTGCGGTGCATCGTCGCACGGCGCGACTTCGATCGTCCACGACTGCGAATCGTCGAGCCCGGCGGGGTCGAACGCGCGCACCGCCACCTCGTGCGGGCCGGCCTGCCCCGCCGCGGGCGCCCAATCGACGCGCCCGCTGGCCGGATCGATCGTCATTCCGGGCGGAAACTGCGTCAGCTCGAACCGGACGACGTCGCCGTCGGGATCATTCGCGCTCACGTCGTAGCGATACACGCCGCCGACCGCGCTGCTCTCGCCCGGCGTCGACGTGATGACGGGCGGCACGTTGACCACGACCGCGAGGATGGCGAACGATTGCTCCGCGGTCGCGACGCCGTCCGACACGCGAATCGTCACTGCATTCGGGTTTCGCGAGGCAGCATCCTGCGGCACGAGCCAGTCGACGCGCCCGCTGGTCGGATGAATGTTCATTCCCGCGGGCGATTGCACGAACGAGAAGTGCAGCGCGTCGCCGTCGGCGTCCGTCGCCTGCGTTTCGTACGTGTAGATTTCGCCCTCCGTCGCGCTGGTGGGAGGCATACTGACGATTTCCGGCGCGACGTTTACGCGGCGGACGTAAATCTGCCACGCCTGCGCGGCGACGTGGCCGCCGGGGTCGCGCACTTCCACCTGCACGGGGTGGGGATTGGCCGCGGCGGCGGTCTCCGACGGCGTCCACTCAATGAGGCCGCTGAGCGCGTGAATGGTCATTCCGCCCGGCGCCGTTGTCAGTCGATATTCCAGCGGATCGCCGTCCGGGTCGCTTGCTTCCACGTCGTAGCGATACAGCTCGCTCTCGACCGCAGCGTACGCCGGCTCGGAGAGGATGCGCGGCGACAGGTCTTCGACCGAGACGTCAATCTGCCAAGTCTGAATCCCCGTGCCGCCGAATGGGTCGCACGCGGCCACGCTCACGCTGTACGGGCTTGCGACGGCGGCGGATTGCGAAGGCGTCCAGCGCAGCGCGCCGACGAACGGATCGACGGTCATGTTGGCCGGCCCGTCGAGCAGCGAGTAGACGACCGGGTCGCCGTCGGGGTCGATCGCGCGAACGTCGTAAGTGTAGAGCACGCCCTCGGCCGCTGTGCGATTGGGCGTGGAGGTGATCTGCGGCACGCCGTTGCGATTCGCGACAAGAATCGAGTAGGTCTGCTCCGCCTGACACTGATCAACGTCCGTGTAGACGACGACCTTGACCGTGCGCTCGCCCGCGGAGGCATACGACGGCGTCCAGGAGATCAGACCGCGCGAGTCGATCGTCATGCCGGCCGGCGCGACGTCAAGGCGGTAGAGCAGGTCGCGCCCATGCGACTCCACGACGACCGGGTAGAGGTACGGCAGCCCCTCGGTCGCCGTCGCGATCGGCGCAGTGAGAATCTCCGGCGGTTCGGCGCAGGCGAGAACCACCAGGACATAGCTCTGCCGCGTCGTGTGGCCGTGATCGTCGGACGCCGCCACGCGGACGCTGTGCGTTCCGACGGATGCGCTCGGCCAGCGCAGCAGCCCGGCCGTGTCGAGCGTCATGCCGGACGGTCCGAACTCGAGCGCGAACGCGATGGGGTCGCCGTCCGCGTCGGTGGCCACGACGGGGTATGCGTACGCCTCTCCCGCCAGCGCGGTTGTCCGCGGCGTCGAGAGGATCTGCGGCGGAACGTTCACGTCGGCGACGTTGATCGTGAAAACTTGGAGCGCGGCGGTGTCGGAGTAGCCGTCCGAGGCGCGCAGCCGTACTTCGTGCGGTCCGGCGTCGCTGGCGCCCACGCGCCACGAAACCACGCCGCTGCCGGGGTTCACGAGCATTCCGGCTGGCCCGGCGACGAGCTGGTAGATAAGCGGGTCGTTCTCCGGATCGACCGCGCGGCTGGCGTAGGTGTAGAGCGCGCCCTCGGCGGCGGCGGTGATCGGCGTGGAGACGAAGCGCGGCCCGGCGTTAAGCGCCAGCGCGCGGTCGTCGAAGCTGAACAGTTCGGGATTTCCCGAGATTTGCCAGTGAATCAGCAGGGCCGGCGTCTCCTCGCCCGGGCTGAGCAGGCCGTCGCCGAGCAGCGAAGTGAAATCGACGAACGGCATGCGCTCGTCGCCGATGCGGCCGCTCTCTTCGAGCACGGTCGTCCCGGCCGGCTGGAGCTGCGCGAAGGCCAGGATGATGGGCCCGCGGATCGGCGACTGGCCGATGTTCTTGAGCGTCGTGTAGGCGTAGTGCTGATGCGACTCGGGCAGGTAGCCGCGCCGCACATAATTGACCTGGATGATGTCGTCGTGCGGGCGCAGGGCGGCCTCTTCGGAAAGGATCGACACTTCCCACGTGGCGAGCGCCTCGTCGCCGTCGCTGTCGACGACGCGGGCCGCGATGACGAACGCGCCCGAAACGTCCCAGGCGTGGCACGCGGTCAGGCCGGTGTCGCCCGAAGGCTCGAACGTCGGCGCGACATAATCCCAATCCCACTCGATCGGCCCGGTGGAATCGCAGGGGCTGCTCATGATCGCCGCGAAGCAGCCGGCCTGATTCAGCGCGCGCTGCGCCGGCCCGCTGATCGAAATCGTCGGCGCGAGGTCGAGCACGGTGATGGTCGCATCGGCGACGTCGGCGAAACCGCCGTCGCTGACGCGCAGATGAATGGCGTATACGCCGTCGGCCGGCCAGGCGTACGTCGGCGCCGGCCCGACCGCGTCGTCGAACGCGCCGTCGTCGTCGAGATCCCACGTGTACGTCAGCGCGTCGCCGTCGGGGTCGCTGCTGCCGCTGGCGTCGAGGACGACGATCTCGCACTCGGAAACGACGCGGTCGGGCAATGCGGCGGTCGGAGGGTGGTTGTCCACGACCGTGATGGCGACGAAAACGGGCGTGCTGCACAGGCGCGTGCAATCGTCGCCCGGCGTGCAGCCGACGGGGTTGAACTGTCCGGCGTCCCAGACGCGCACGGCGATGTTGAACGTGCCGGTCGAGGTAAACGTATGCACAAGCGGCAGGCAGCCGTCGGGCGGCGGCAGGCACATCAACACGCGGTCGTGCTCGACGGTGCAATTCTCGCAATTGGGGCAGAGCGAGCAGCCCGGCGGCCGCTGTGTGCAACTGTCGAACGAGTAGCCGTTGCCGCCGTCGAGATCCCAATCCTGCTGCGTGATGTAATCGCCGGGGTCGATGTCGAACGAGGCGGTGGCGTCGAGCTGAACGGGCACGCCGACCGGGACGATGAGCGGGGCGCTGAGTCGGGCGACCGGCGGATGCGGCGGCTCGGCGATGATGACGAGCCGCTCGTCGGTGTCCGTCTCGATCGGCTCGCCGTCGTCGGTGACTCGCAGCCGGGCGGAATAGGAGTGCGGATACGTGATGCCCGGGTCGAAGGCGTATGTGTGCGTCGCGACGGGATCGACGCCGACATAGTCGTAGTTGCCGTCGCCGTCGAAGTCCCATTCGTACAGGACGATGTGCTCCTCGGGAGCACAGTCGTGGTACGAGCCCGATCCGTCGAACGTCAATGGAACGTCGAAAGCCCAAATCACGCTTTCACCCGCCACTGCCGTCGGCGGACACTGCGCGATCGTCGAACTGAGGATGATCGTCTGCCAGGCAGTCGCGATATTGCTGCCGAGGACGATGCCGCAGCCGATGTTGTCGGTTGTCCAACCGCCGCTGGCCTGCTGTCGGCTGACGATGTACGGCGCCAGGCCGTACGTCGAATCACGGTACCAGTCGAATGCGTCGCGATCGGGCGGCGTGCGGTAAATCGTCGTGACCGGCTGCGGAAACGCCAGGCGCATCGCCTTTGCGAACGCGTACCAGCCGTACACATTTCCGCCGTCGAAGCTGTTGCGGAACGAGAGCCAGTTGCCCGAGATCCAGCGCTCGGCTCGCTGCCAGCGCAAGTCGCTGGTCGGAACTTCGTTCCATGCAAGCTGGACCATGCCGGACGGCGTCGTGCCGCGAAACGAATCGCAGCCGGCGTCTTCGGCACTGCCATAGCCGTAATACCCCCCGCCACCCTGCGTGCGACCCAGCCAGCCGAGGTTCAGCGAATGGACCCACGGCGGCGCCTGAAGCCCGAACGCGTGCTCGGCCCCCAGCATTCCGATCGCGGCCCACTGGCACGCCGAGTTGTCCGCGTCGCTGTTCCACCCGTAGCGCCAGCCGCCAAGCTGAAACCCCGAATCCACCTGCCCCCAGCAATATTGATCGAGCATGTCCTGGGCGATGTCGCGATACGTGCGACCGCCCACGAACGGTCCGCCCGCAAACGCGAGGCGATCGGGCGCGTCGCTGGCGGCGATCGCGTCCATGACCATGCCGCCCTCGTAGATCGGGCGGTTGCTCGACACGCTGATGCCCAGGCCGTTGCCGTTGGTGTCCGGATCATTCCCGCCTTGCAGCCCGATCGTGCGCGCGTCGATCGTCGTGAACAGAAAGTCGAACCCGCGCTGCACCGTGTCGACGTACGGGTCGACGAACACATCGCCGCCGGGCAGATGGCGATGAACCTCGAACGCCTGAATCGCCGAGGCGGTCGAGCTGGCGTAATAACCGTTGTAGTTGGAGTCCGGCGTGGCCCAGCGCCCATCGGCCGCGCCGCCAATCTCCTGATTTTTGTGCAGAAACCACAGCGCCTCGTCGATCGCCGTGTTCACCTCGACGTCGAGGTTCCTCGACAGCACGCGCACTGGGTACGTGTCGGCATAGACGTTGCCCCCGCTGTCGCGCACCGTCACCGTCGCCGTGTACAGCGCTCCGGTCGCGCCGCTGTACGTCTTCGCCGTTTCGATCTCGCGCTTGTCGCTCACCGCGACGGGCGCGGCCTGCGAAGTGCCGTCTCCGAAGTTCCATTGATACGTGAGCTGCGCGACAGGCTGCGGCCCGAAGAACACCGCCTTCAGCCGCATCGGCCGCCCGTCCCACGTCTCGTGCGGAACTTCCGCGCCATTCGCGCGAAAACGCCAAGGCACGCACACGACGCCGGCGGAAATCGACGCGCTCGTCGCGTCGCTCGCTTCATTGCCCGCGAAGTCGCGCACGATCAGCGTCACGGCGAACGTGCCAAGCGTCGAGTACAGCTTTCGAACAACCGGCCCCGTCGCGGTCGTACCGTCGCCGAAATCCCACTCATACGACACGATCCCGACGTCATCCGTCGAGCCGCGCCCGTCGAAGATCACGTAGCGCCCGAACAACTCCTCATACGGCCCGCCCGCGTCGGCCACCGGCGGCGAGCCCATCACCGTCACCGGCGCCGTGTCGCTCGCCGTACGTCCGCCCGAATCGGTAACCGTCAACGTCACGTCGCCGGGGCCGGCCACGAGAGCGGCCACGGACTCGCCCGCGTACGCCGCTCCATTCCACTGAACGTCGTCCATCGCCTGCGTGCCATTGTGGACGGTCATGCCCACGCGGAACTGCGTCGCCGCGGAAACATTGGAGTCGTAAATCAGAACCCACGACGCGCCGACGCCGCTCGGCCGAAAGAAATAGCGCGCCCCGCTGCCCGGCTTGAGCTCGATCCGCACGTCGTACGCACGTCCATAGACGTATGCCTGGACCGCGCCGCCGCGCTGGCTGCCGTCCTCGAAGATGTAGATCGATTGATCCGCGAAGTAGATCGCGTAGGGCATCTGCGTGTAGCTGTAATTCGTCCCTGTGTTCTTCAGCCCCCACATCACGTATTGCGACGCCGGCGTGATCCGCGCCGTCGCATACGTCCCGGCGCCGCGCGTCAGCAGGTCGGCGCTGAACGCGTAGCTCGCGCCCCACGTGCTGTTGCCCGTCACGATCATGCGGCCGTCCTGGCTCGCACGAGCGGTCAGCCAGCGCTGGCCGTCGATGACCGTCCCGTCGAACGGCTCGTAGCGCGCCAGCGTCGGACCGGTCCAATCCCAGGCCGTAATCGGGTCGCCGGTCGCGCCCGGCGCCGAGCCGCTGCCGTCCAGCATCACCGGCAACAATCCGCCCACGACGTCCGCCTCGTTCAGCACATATGGCCCGCCCGCCTCCGCCACCGGCACGCTGAGCGGATCGAGAACGTCGCTGATGACAAACGCTGGCGGGGGTTCGCCGCTGCCGGTCGGCGGCGGCGACGGCGTGCGCTCGACCGGCGGCGCCGGCGGCTCGTCACTGAGGTTCGGCACTTGCTGCGTCCACACGGCCGACGCGCCCAGCGCGCGCCGCACGCTCCATTCGCGCAGCACGAATCGAACAATCGGCGATTCGGCGGTCGCGCGGCACACCGCGCCGCCCAGCGCAAGCGACGCATCCAGCGCCGTCGATCCGCTCTGATAGCGCGGCCACTGTCGCGACTCGCCGCTGCCCGCCCGTCGCGCCCCCGCGTCGACCGTGGCCGCGACGCCGGCGACTTCCGCCGTCGCGCGGTCCGGCTCCACCGCGACCAGCGTCGGCGCCTCGGCTTCGGACACGGCCATTTCCGTTGCCGCAAGCTCGGCTGCGTCCGCCGGAAACGTCGAATTCTCCGCGCTGTCCGCGCGCAGCTCCGCCTCGCCGCGCGGAGACCACGGCGCCAGCGCAGCGCCGATCGCTAACGCCCCAGCAAACCCGGCGAGCGCGAACGTTGCGACGATCGGGAGCGATCGGAAGCGAGTTGCCATTTGGACGATCCCGTGAGCGACGTATGGAGCTGTTCGGCGGCCCGCGCGATCGAACGATCGCGCCGTACCGACCGAAACAGGCTAACTTTTGCGGCGCGCAGATTCAAGCCAACTTTGCCCTACAATGATGAAAAGTTCGCTGACGGTTGCGGCGGCGGCGCGAGTTGTTCCCGCGCCGCGAATCCAGTAATCTCCCCCACCCGCCGACCGGATGGACGCGAATCCGCGGCGGCGAAACCCCACAACGGCGCGGCGGCCGTGGGCGCGGCCGGCAGAAAACCGACGAACCCCCCCTGCCAAGAAGGAGCGGAGTCGAAATGGCGAAGTCGAAGCGCGACGTAAGCGACCTGTCGCTGGCGTCGGAGGGCAAGAAGCGCATCCTCTGGTCCGACCGAGACATGCCGGTGCTGGCCAGCATCCGTGAGCGCTTCGAGAAGCGCAAGCCGCTGCGCGGCATCCGCATGGGCTGCTGCATGCACGTAACCAGCGAAACCGCCAATCTGATGCGCACGCTCAAGGCCGGCTGCGCCAGCGTCGCCCTGTGCGCCTCCAACCCGCTCAGCACGCAGGACGACGTGGCCGCCAGCCTGGTGAAGGACTTCGGCATCCCCGTCTTCGCCCGCCGCGGCGAGAGCGTGCCCGTCTTCTACCAACATCTCAACTCGGTGATCGACAACAAGCCGCAGATCACGATGGACGACGGCGCGGACCTGGTGAATCTTTTGCACACGAAGCGGCGCAAGGAGGCCGGCGGCGTGATCGCGAGCATGGAGGAGACCACGACCGGGGTCATCCGCCTGCGCGCCATGCACGACAGCGGCACGCTCAACTTTCCGGTCATCGCCGTCAACGACGCCGACACCAAGCACATGTTCGACAACCGTTACGGCACCGGCCAGAGCACGCTCGACGGCGTCGTGCGCGCGACCGACTGCCTGCTGGCCGGAAAGCGCTTGGTCGTCGCCGGATACGGCTGGTGCGGCCGCGGCGTCGCGTCGCGCGCCCGCGGACAGGGCGCGATCGTCACCGTGACCGAGATCGACCCGCTCAAGGCGCTCGAAGCGGTGATGGACGGCTTCGACGTGCGGCCGATGAGCGACGCCGCGACGTTCGGCGAAGTCTTCATCACCGTGACGGGGAACAAGCACGTGCTGCGGGCGGAGCACTTCGCGCGAATGCCCGCCGGCGCCGTGATCTGCAACAGCGGGCACTTCGACGTGGAGATCGACATTCCGGCGCTGGCGCAGATGTCGAAGAAAGTCGTGAAGGACGTCCGCCGCAACGTCGACGAATACGTGATCAACGACCGCAAGAGCATCTTCCTGCTGGCCGAGGGGCGGCTCGTCAACCTGGCCGCCGCGACGGGCCACCCGGCCAGCGTGATGGACATGAGCTTCGCGACGCAGGCGCTGGCGGCGGAATGGGCGCTGAAGGAAGGCAAGGGCCTGACGGTCGCTGTGCATGACGTTCCGCACGCGATCGAGGAGGAAGTGGCCCGGCTCAAGCTCGCGGCGATGCGCGTGCGGGTAGACAAGCTGACGCCGGCGCAGATCGAGTACCTGTCCAGCTCGCACGAGGGGACGTAGCGGGGCGAGTCGACGGGAAAGCATGGACGGCAGCCGCGCGCGGCCGCGTTTCCGAATTGGACCGCAGCCGCGACTGAACCGCAGCCGCCCTCAGCATTCGGCCGATCCGAACCCCAAGCGCAAGCGCGCGGGTATTGCGCAGGATGACTCAGCACCGGGACGTCGGCGCCGAGCAATGCCCGCGCGCTGGCGCTTGGGGTTCGGAAATTCGGATTCGGCCGCACTCAACCGCGCCCACGGCCGCCCGTACCGGACGCCCACGGTCGTCCGCACCGGCAACCTCCAGCTACGGCCGATCCGGCTGCTTCGCGCCCGCCTCCGACGCGCGCTGCTGCTTCGGCGTGAGCAGGCGCTCCAACCGCTTCAGCCGCGGCTTCCTATCCGTACTGCCTCACGGAGCATCCGGCGCGACAAGCAACTCCTCCGCCAGCGGCGCACCGGTCAGCGATTCCAGAAACGCGATCAGATCCCCCTGCTCCTCGGCGCTCAGCTTCAACGGCGACAGCAACTTCTCCGGATGATGATCCGCCGGCGCCGCGCCCTCCAGAGTCGAGTAGAAACGCAGCACGTCGGCCAGCGTCGCAAACTGCCCCTGATGCATGTACGGCGCCGTTCGCGCCACGCTCCGCAGGCTCGGCGTCTTGAATTGCCCCCACGTCTGCGGCCCGCCCGCCAGCCGCGCCAGCCGCTCGGCCGCCGGACCGTGCCGCTCGTCGCTGAATTCGCCCGCCGCGTCGAACACGTCCGCGCGAAGCTGCGTCAACCCGCGATAGCGCCCGGGGTCGCGCAGCGCTCCGCCCTCCAGCGGGCGAATCCGGTTGTTGTGAAACTCCCCATCGCTGAAGTTCGGCCCGCCGTGACATGCCCGGCAATTCGCCTTGCCCACGAACAGCCGCAGCCCGCGCCGCGCCGATTCGCTCAGGGCGGCCAGCTTGGCGGCATCGCCGTCGGCCAGGCCGGCCACGAATCGATCGAACGGCGCATCGTGGCTGACCAGCTTGCGCTCGTACGCCGCCAGCGCCTTGCCCGCCGACGCCAGCACGCCGTTCACCGCTCGTTTGTCGTCATCGCGCATCGCGCTCCAAGCCTTGTGCCCGGGGTCGCTCGGCCGCTCGCTCAGCGGCCGCGCCCCGCGCGGGAAGCGCTGCTCATCGGACACGTCCGGCAGCGCGCCGAAGATGGCGACATATGCGGCGCGCAACCGATCGTCGGCCGCGATGCGGCGCACCAGATCGACGCGGCTGAAGCCCATTTCGATCGGGTTTTCGAGTGGCTTGATGGCCTGCGACCAGAGCGAGTCGGCCCGCCCGTCCCAGAAATACCAGCGGTTGTACGCGACGTTCCAGAGCGCCTGCGTGTGACGCTCGCCCGGGCCGAGTCCCTCGAAGATCTTCTTGCCATCGCCGAAGCCGAGCGCGGGATCGTGACACGTCGCACACGAGATTTTTCCGTTGGCCGACAGCGCCGGATCGAAGAACAGGAATTGCCCCAGCCGCGCGGCGCGCTCGTCTGTTGCGAAGCGATTGGTCCCATCATCCGGCACGGGCGGCAGCGGCGAGTGTTTGCGAATCCGCTCGATCTCCTGAGGCGTGAATTCGACGGCAGCGGGAGCGGCGGCAGCGGCGGACGCGGCAGCAACCGGCCGCGTCGTCGAATTCTGTGGCATCATCGGTTCGGCGCCGCGCGCCGGCGCGCCCAGCCATCCGAGGCACAACAGGCCGGCGATCCAAGCGCCGCTACGAACACCGTACAAAGCGCCGCTCAGGACGCCATGCAGAGCGCGGCTCAGAACGCCGCCCCCAGCGGCCCGTTGATCAATGGACCGCAGCCGCCCTCGGCTGCATTTCTCTGAAAGATTGGCGGCGCTGCCGCCGGCTCGCGCGCGAGCTTTCCGCGAAGTGCAAGCGCACACATCGTTCGGCGGAATTGCAACTACTGCACGAATGTCCATTCTCACAACTGTGGTATTCTAGAGCACTACCGCTACTGTAGCATCGTCTTCCGGCCGGCGGATTGCTAGCACACTGGCGTTCAGCATTTAGCATTCAGCATTCGGCATTTCCTTACTCGAGGTCCACGCGAACGATCGCGCGTTCCGTCACCGCGCCGCGCGTCACGTCGAAGTAGATCTGCCAGAACCCCGCCATGTGAAAAAGCAATCCCTCGACGCGAAACCGCCCCGGACCGATCGGCCGAACAACCGGCTCGACGTTCATGCCGTGCTCGTGCTCCGGCATGCGCGCATCGACCGCCAGCGCCACGTCGCGCGCCGCCCGGCCGTCGCGCCCGCCCTCCAGCACCTGCGCCTCGATCGAGAACGAAGCGTTGAGCGGAATCGCCGCGGGGTCCGTCGCATACGCGATGTAATACGTGCCCGCCGCGCTTGGCGCGCCGCTCGTCAGGCTCGCGACGTCGGGATATTCGTCCGCCGCCGGCGCGGCAACGTCTTTCGCGCCGCTACCGGTCTGCACACATCCGCCGGAGACGGCAGTGAGCGCACATACCAGCACCGCCGCCGCACCCAATACGCAATGTCGCGCCGCGCCGATCACTAGAACCCGCCTGTGTAGACAACCGCGTCGGCCTTCATGCGGTAAATGCTCATCACAATGCCGTCCTGCACTTCTTCGCCCACCTCAAGCTCGCCGCTCACCAGCGCCGGCACGTCGCGCGCGAACTCCGCCCGCCGCTCGCCGCGCATCTCCACGTAAATCCACTCGTTCATCCGCGGCGGAACGCCGAAACAGCAGATCGCCCGGCTCTTGACCAGCAGGAACGTGCGCAGCTTCTCGCGCTCCTGCTCGATCGGAATGATGAACCCCTCGATCGAGACCTTGCGGCCGTTCAGCGCGCGGATGTTCTTCGGAATCTGCTCGTGCAGCGGAATGTCCGGGCCGGCCTGCTCCTCGGCCGCGGCCATCACGTCGAAAATGCTGTACTCAAATTCGCTGATCGCGGCAAAACTGAGCGACTTGTACCCGTTCTTGTCGACTTCGCCCGGAATTTCGGCCGGCTGACCCGCGTCGCCCGCGCGCCCCGTCGCCGAGGGATGGGCGCTCGCGGGGAGCTTCGGCACATCAGCGGCCGACGGCGAGCGCGCCGCCGCGCCGGCATCCAGTGCGGCGGATGTATCCGCGGCCTCGGCCGACGCCGGCGCGCTCACCAGAGGCGCGCTCACCAGCGGCGCGCTCGCCGGCGGGGCGCTGGCCGGCGCGAGAGGCGCGTCGATCGGCTCGCCCTGAATGGGCTGCTTCGCGCGGTTCGCCGCTTCAAGTTCCCACGGCAGCGGCGTTTTGGGCGGCGGATAACGCGTCAGCAGGTAGACCGTGGCCACCGTCAGCGCCAGCGACAGCAGTCCCCAGCGTATCGCCATTCGAATGCGCGCGTTGCGCGCCGCGTCGTACGAACCAGCAGGCATGCAAACTCCCGCGATACTCCATCCCGAACCGCCGGGCACGCCCCGGCGCGACGCAGGCGCGTCGCCCGGCGTCGCGCCGAAGTTCAGGCCATCACCGCTGCTCCCCATCCAGCAAGAACGGCACACCATCCATCGTCTGCCCCCTGATTGTAACCGCCTCAATCACGCCCGCGATTCGCTCGCCGGTGCGTAGCCAGTCCGCCGCGGCCGAAAACTGCGAAGTGTCGCCGCGCGTCTCGCCGGTGAGCGTGCTGGCGACCGGTTCGAGCGGCAGCGGGCGGGTCTCCTCCGAATCGCCGATCCGCAGTTCGACCTGCACCGCGGGCTGGCTCAGCCGCACGGCCCGCTGATCGCAATCGAGGAAATAGAGCGTAAACGTCCCGGCCGTGCGGTCCACCACGACCTCTACATGCGCGACATCCTCGCCCAACTCGACCAGAACACCGCCATGCGGCGGCTTGAAGTGCGCATCGTGACTCGCGTGCGCGTCGTCGTGCCGCGCGGCGCTGGGCGCGGGCGATTCGTCGGCGTGCGGATGCGCCTCCCCGGCCGCGTGATCGTGCCCGGCGTGCTCGCCCTTCGGCGATCCGGACGAAGGCTTCCGATCGCACCCGGCAATCGCACTCACGGCTGCAATCATCACCACCGCGGCCGCGCACATCCGCCTTTCCCAAATCCGATGCATGTCTTCCTCCGCCGGCCCCTCACTGGCGTGAGGGGTTCGGATTCTCTTACTTCAGCACACAGCATTCAGCATTCGGCATTCGGCATTCCCTCTGGCCCCTCACTGGCGCGAGGGGTTCGGAATCTCTTACTTCAGCATTCAGCATTCGGCATTCAGCATTCCCTCTGGCCCCTCACTGGCGTGAAGGGTTCGGACACGTCCGCCTCCGTGGCTTCGTGCCTCCGTGGCTCCGTGGCTGCTCTCACGACTGCGGCGCGAGATTGGCCGCAACGTCGGT
>CAZHIE010000007.1:2530-17260 GCA_964532435.1 uncultured Planctomycetales bacterium | reverse complement strand
CGTGGCTCCGTGGCTGCTCTCACGACTGCGGCGCGAGATTGGCCGCAACGTCGGTCCGATACGCCCGAATGGCGGGCAGCAGCCCTGCCACCGCGCCGAGCGCCGTCATGCCCGCCGGCGTCGCCAACAGCGCGACGTGCAGCGCCGTCACGTCGATCACCACGCCCGTGCTGCTGCGCACCGCGGCCGCCGCGCCCCACAGAATCGCCGCATAGACGACGAAACCGACCAGCGAGCCGAGCAGGCCGATCGCCGCCGCCTCGCCGACGATCGCCGACAGCACGATTCGCCGGCGCGCCCCCAGCGCGCGCAAGATCGCGAACTCCCGCCGCCGCTCATTAATCGTGTTGTACACGCTCGCCAGGATCGACGCCGCCGCAACCGCCACCACCAGGTACGCCACCAGCCGAAGAATGGCGTGCGCCCAGCCGAGCTTGTCGAACAGTTCGGCCAGCGTATCGGCGATCGGCCACGCCAGCGTCATCACGCTGCCCTGCTTGTTGATCGTCTGATCGAGCGCGAAGCCGGCCTGACTGCTCTTGAGCTTGAGCATGACGGCGCTGACTTCCTTGTGCTCGTCGGGGATCGCGGCGCCGGGCTGCGGCGTAAACGATTCGCCGCCGCCGCGCAGCGTGTGTCCCGTCAGCCGGTAGACCCCCTCGATCGGAATCCAGATCACGCGGTCGCTCGGAGAATTCGTCGGCGCCAGCACGCCGACGACCACGTACTCCTCCGCGTGTTTTGTGCGCTCGTCGAAGTACAGCCCGTGATACGGATTGAAGCGCGAGCCGACCGTCAACCCGGTTCGCTGTGCGACGACGCTTCCGACCACCGCCTCGCGCCGCGCGGCGTCGAATACCCTTCCCGGCGGATTTGTCGCGGCCACCTCGAAGCGGCGGCCCTTCTGATATTCGAACTGCGTGAAAATGCGCTCGTCCGTGCCGACGATGCGAAACCCGCGGTAGTTGTCGCCGACCGCGTACGGAATCGCCAGCTCGACCAGCGGATGCTTGCGGATCGCCTCATACGCGGACCATGGGATGTTGCCCGGCGACGTCTCCAGGTGAAAGACGGTGTTGAGCACGAGCTGAAGCTTGCTGCCGCGCGCGCCGAGCACGGCGTCGAACCCGGCCGGCCCGCCCACGAACGCCTGGCGCGTCTGCTCCTGAAGCGCGAACACCGCCATGATCAGCCCCGACGCCAGGGCGACGCAGAAGACCGTCACCAGCGACGAGAAGGCGTGCTGCCGCAGGCTCTTGCGAACCAGCAGGGCGACGCTTCCCGCGACGCTCGCCGATCGCGCGCTCATCGCGACGCCTCCGGGGCCGCGCACGCGCGGTTGATCTCGCTCATGTCCTGCACGCGCTCGAACCGCGCGAGAACGTCGGGATCGTGGCTCACCAGCAGCAGCGCCGCCTCGGTTTCGCGACACAGCTCGCGAATCAGCGCCAGCGCCTCGGCCGCGCGGCGCTGATCCAGGTTCCCCGTCGGCTCATCGGCGAGCACGAGCGCCGGCCGGCCGGCCAGCGCCCGCGCGACGGCCACGCGCTGCTGCTGCCCGACCGAAAGCTGGCGCGGGCGATACGAGAGCCGATCGCGAAGCCCGACGCGGTCGAGCAGCGCCCGGCCGCGCTCGTGATCGAGCGCGCCGCCGAAGCGCATGCCCAGCTCGACGTTTTCGAGCGCGGTGTAGCCCTGCAGCAGGTTGAAGGTCTGAAAGATGTAGCCGACGTGCTGCGCGCGGTGCCGGTCGCGACGCGATTCGCTCATTTTCACGACGTCGGCGCCGCAAACGCGGATTTCGCCCTGCTCGGGCGTGAGGATTCCGGCGATGAGGTTCAGAAGCGTCGACTTGCCCGAGCCGCTTGCGCCGCGCAGCGCAATTTGCGCGCCGCGCTCCAGCCGCAGGGCCGGCACGTCGACGATCAGCGTGCGCGCACCGTCCGGAGCAACAAAGCTCTTGCGCACGTCGATCAGTTCAAGAACAGGGGCATCCAACCGCCACGCTCCCACCGCACGGTGTGCAACTGTAGCGTGCGTGGCCGGCCGGACAAGTGCCGGTTGGAATTCTCACGCGCCACGCCCCGCCGGGCGGCGCGCATTTCCCAGCCCGACGCGCACGCGGTACGCTACCGCGGCTTGTCGTCGACGGCCGATGATAGAGGCGGCGCTCCCGCGGCAGCGCCAGGCAACGCTCCCGCACGGATACCGGGATGATTGAAGTCAACGGACTGACCAAGGTGTTTCCCAACCCCGACGGCACGGAGAAGACCGCCGTCGACAACGTCACGTTCCGCGTCGAGCCGGGCGAGATCTACGGCCTGCTCGGACCCAACGGCGCGGGCAAGACCACCACCCTTCGCATGGTGAGCGGGCTGATTCGGCCGACCAGCGGCCGCGTCGTCATCGCCGGCCACGACGTGACCGACCACCCGGAGGAAGTGAAGCGCCGCATCGGCTACCTGACGGCGAACACGGGGTTGTACACGCGTCTCACGCCGATCGAGCTGCTGCACTACTTCGCGACGCTCTACGACATCCCGCGCGAGCGCGCCACGCGCCGCATCGAGCAGCTTGTGGGAATGCTCGGCATGACGCCGTTCCTGCGCCTGCGCTGCGGGGCGCTTTCGACCGGGCAGAAACAGCGCACCAACATCGCCCGCGCGCTGATCGCGGATCCGTCGATCCTCGTCATGGACGAGCCCACGCTCGGGCTCGACGTGCTCAGCAACCGGCTGATCCTGCGCTTCATCCGCGAGCAGGCGGCCGAGGGGAAATCCATCCTGCTCTCCACGCACGCACTCGACGAGATCGAGACGATGTGCCGCCGCATCGGGCTGATCCATAGCGGCAAGCTTGTCGCCGAAGGGACGCTCGACGAACTCGTCACGCGCACCGGGCGCTCGCGGCTCAGCGAAATTTTCCTCCACCTGGTGCATCCGGATGAACCGATTTTCGCGCATTAACACGATCTGGCGCAAGGAGCTGATCGACACGCTCCGCGACCGGCGCACGCTCGTCGCGATGGTGCTCGTGCCGATGGTGCTCTACCCGGCGCTCATGCTCGGCTCGCTCCAGGCTTTCGAGATCCAGCACAGCCGGCTCAAACGCGAGGAATATCGCATCGCGGTCGGCAGCGAGCGCGAGAAGGTCTGGCTCGAAAGCGTCATTCAGCACGACCGGCATCTCCGCGCCGCAGGCCCGGCCGGGCCGACGAGCGCCCCGCGCGAGGAGGCCGAATCCGGCGCCGCGCCGCCGGAGGGCGGCGACGCCGACGCCGAAGACCCGGTCGCCAACTCCGCCGACGCGGCGCGCCGCGACGTGCGCAGCGATCCGCCGGCCTATCGCGTCGTCGTGGTGTCCGACGTCGCCGAGTCCGTGCGCGTCGGCGACGTTCACGTCGGAATCGTCATTCGCGGCGAGCTGCCCACGGCTGAGGGCGACGGCTCGGCCGATCTGCGCGTGCTTTACGACGAGTCGGAGTTTCGCGGGCAGCTCGCGCTGGCGGGCGTCGAGGGCATTCTCGAACGCGCGGATCACTACCTCGTGACCGAGCGCCTGCGCCGCGCCAGCCTCCAGCTTTCGTTTGTCCGCCCACTGGCCGTCGGCACGCAGTCGGTCGCGACGCCGGAGAAGCGCGGGGGCTCGGTGCTTGGACAGATTGTCCCGCTGATTCTGATCGTGATGACGATCACCGGCGCGATTTACCCGGCCATCGACCTGACCGCGGGCGAGCGCGAGCGCGGGACGATGGAAACGCTGATGGTCGCGCCGGTGCCCGCGGTGGATCTCATCGCGGGGAAATTCGTCGTCGTCGCGATGATCGGAATGCTCAGCGCGGCGCTGAACCTGCTCTCGATCGGCGGCACGATATACCTGGGCGGGCTCGGAGATCTGCTGACGCGCGGCAACGCGGTGATCATCCCGCTCAGCGCGCTGCCGCTCGTGCTGGTCGTGCTCGTGCCGCTGGCGGTCATGTTCAGCGCGCTGCTGCTGGCGGTGTGCAGCTTCGCGCGCAGCTTCAAGGAAGCGCAGAATTACGTCATGCCGGTGATGGTCGCGGCGCTGATTCCCGCCATCGTCGGCGCGTTGCCCGGCACGCGGCTCGACGGGCCGATGCTCATCATGCCGGTGACGAACATCGTCGTGCTGACGCGCGACCTGTTCACCGGCCGAGCCGACGCCGTCGCGATCCTCTGGGTCATGCTTTCCACCTCCATGTATGCGGCGGCCGCGGTGGCGGTCGCGGCCAAACTCTTCGGACAGGAGGCGGTGCTCTTCGCCGACAGCGCATCGATCAAGACGGTCTTTCAGCGGCGATTTTTCAAGCCGAGCCGCGTGCCGACCGCAGCGCAGGCGTTCCTTCTGATCGCGCTGACCTATTCGCTCAACTACTTCGCGCAGGTCTCGCTTCAGCAATCGGGCATGGGACAGAGCGAGCAGCTCTTCTACGCCATCGCGGCGCTGCTGCTCATCATGTTCGTCGTGTTCCCGCTCGGGGCGCTGCTCTACATGCGCATCGACGTGGGCAGCGCGCTGCGGCTTCAGCCGCCGCGGCCGCGCGCCATGCTGGCGGCGCTGTGCCTGGGATTGTCGACGTGGGTGCTCGCGTCGGCGTGGGCGAAGTTTCAGAGCGGCTGGCTGCCGCTCGGGCCCGAGATGGCCGACTTTTCGCGGCGATTTGAGGATCTGTTGCTTTCGCAGCCGGTGTGGATCCTGGTGATTCTGCTGGCCGCCGTGCCGGCCGTCTGCGAGGAGCTGTTTTTCCGCGGATATGCGCTGAGCGGCCTGCGCGGCGCGCTCGGCACGGGGGCGGCCGTCGCGGTCGTCGCGGTCACGTTCGGGCTGCATCACCACAGCATTCACCGCCTGGCGATTACGACGGGGCTGGGACTGCTGCTGGGGCTGCTCGTGGTCCGCGGCGGATCGATCTGGCCGGCGATGCTGGCGCACTTCCTCCACAACGGGCTGAGCGTGCTGAGCGCCCATCCGCGCGGGCTTCAGCCGCTGCTCGAACGCCTCGGCTATCCGTCCGCGGAGCAGGCCGGCCCAGACGGCGCCTATCCGCCGGCCGCGTGGCTGATCGGCGCGGCAATTCTAACGGGGTTGGGGATTGTGCTGTCGCTGACGATGCGCGAAAGCCGCGGCATGGCGTCGGCCGGCGCTGCGACGATCGGCGCGCGGCACACCACATCGCCCGGGTAACGCCGAGTGGACCGCAGCCGAATGGACCGCAGCCGCCCCCGGCTGCATTTCTGAATTGGACAGCAGCCGCCCTCGGCTGCATTCACTCTGCCCGCGACAAGGCGTCCTCGCCGCCGGCGTCTCACTCCACCTCATCGTGCCGGTGCCGCACGATCGACCCCGTGATGAGGAACACCACGTCTTCGGCGATGTTCGTCGCGTGATCGGCGATCCGCTCCAGGTTCTTGGCGATCGAGAGCAGATCGACGAACGCGGCCATGTTTTCCGGGGCGTGCGGCGCCTGGTCGATCACGTGGCGGACGACCTGCCCGTAGATGCGGTCGACCTCGCTGTCCTCGGCCACGACGCGCTGCGCGATCTGCTCGTCCTCGCTGGCATATGCCTGCACCGCCAGCCGCACCATCTTGCGCACCAGCGGCACCATCGCCTTGAGGTCTTCGCTGCGCACGCTGAGTTCCTGCACCTGAAGGTGTTTGGAGCGCTCGGCAATATTCACGGCGCAATCGGCCATCCGCTCGAGGTCGTTCGTGACCTTGAGCACGGTCGTCAGCAGGCGCAGGTCGATGCCGACCGGCTGATAGAGCGCCATCAGGCGGATGACTTCGCTCTCGACCGACACCTCCTCGGCGTCGATCTCGGCGTCGCGCGCCAGCACGCGCCGCGCAATCGTCTCCAGCGGCTGAAAAATGACCTCGCACGCCTCCTGGAGCATGTCCTCCACCTGGCTGGCCATGCGCAGCGAGCGGCGTCGAAGTTCGTCGAGCAGATTGACAAAGTGTGCGGTCATGAGTTCGCCAGGGTTCCTTGCCTGCGGCGCGTCCTTCGCGGCGGGCGGGCTCGCGCCGCCGCGGGGGCATCGTATCATCCGAAGCGGCCGGTGATGTAGTCCTGTGTGCGGCGATCGCCGGGGTTGGTGAAGATGTCGCTGGTCGCGGCGAACTCGACCAGCTCGCCCATCAGCATGAACGCGGTCAGGTCGGAGACGCGTGCGGCCTGCTGCATGTTGTGCGTGACGAGCACGACCGTGTACTGGCTCTTGAGCTGGTCGATCAGGTCTTCGATGCGGGCGGTAGCGATCGGGTCGAGCGCGGAGCAGGGCTCGTCCATGAGCAACACCTGCGGCTGCATCGCGACGGCGCGGGCGATGCAGAGGCGCTGCTGCTGCCCGCCCGAAAGGGCCAGCGCGCTCTTGCGCAATTTGTCCTTCACCTCGTCCCACAGCGCCGCCTGACGCAGCGAGTGCTCGACCAGCTCGGCCAGATTGCCCGAATAGCCGTTCATGCGCGGTCCCCAGGCGATGTTGTCGAAGATCGTCTTGGGAAACGGGTTGGGCTTCTGAAAGACCATGCCGATGCGCAGGCGCAGCTCGACCGGGTCGCACTGCGGCGAATAGACGTCCGTGTCGCGGAAGTACAGCCGGCCCTCCACCCGCATCTTGTCGATGAAATCGTTCATGCGGTTCATCGAGCGCAGCAGCGTGCTCTTGCCGCAGCCGGACGGCCCGATGATCGCCGTCACGTGCTGGGCCGGCACGCTCAGCGAGACGGCCCGCACGGCGGGAAAATCGCCGTAGAAAATCGATAGCCGCTCGGCCCGCAGCACGGTCGCATCGCCGGCCGGGCGCGGCGGCGCCGTGCGAGCGCGCAGCGGGCCGACGCCCGGCAGCGGGCGCGCGGCATCGACCGGCGCCGCGATCGAGGTCGGCGGCAAGCGATCTACCAGTTCCGGCGACTCTGCTGCCATGCGCGGATTCCGGCGGCCACGGAGTTAAACATCACCAGTACGCCCATCAACACAAGGATACCGCCGGACGCGAGCTGGTTGAATTCGCGATCCGGCCGGCTGCACCAATCATAGATCTGAATCGGCAGCGCGGTGAACTCGGCGTTCAGCACGTCGGCCCGCAGCCAGTGGAACAGCCCGAGCGGCCCGTGCGGGTATTCGGCCCAGCCCGAACCGGGGACGGTGGTCGTATAGGCCCAGGCCCCGACGACGATCAGCGGCGCGGTCTCGCCCACGGCGCGCGACAGCGCCAGAATCACGCCCGTCATGATGCCCGGCAGCGCGGCGGGCAACACGTGATGCCGAACCGTCTGCCAGCGCGTGGCGCCGAGCGCATACGCGGCATGGCGGATCGACGACGGCACCGCCGCGACCGCCTCGCGCGAGGCAATGATGATCACCGGCAGGACGAGCAGCGAAAGCGTCAGCGCCCCGGCGAAAATGCTGCGCCCCAGCGACATCCATCGAACGAATATCGCCAACCCGAGCAGGCCGTACACGATCGACGGCACGCCGGCCAGGTTGACGATGTTCAGGTGAATCCAGCGTTGCAGACGCGTGTGCCGGGCGTATTCCTCCAGGTAAACCGCGGCCGCGATCCCGCTCGGAATCGACACAAAGCCCGTCAGCAGAAGCAGCCACACCGTCCCCGCCAGCGCCGGCAGCACGCCGCACTCTTCCGGAAAGAGCGTCGACGGCATGTTTTTGAGGAACTTCCACGTGAGCGCCGAGCGGCCGTCGAGAAAAATCCGCGCCAGCAGCACGACCAGCACGCCGACGGCGATCAGGCTCACGACCACGCAGGCGGCCGCGAACATCCGGCTCTTCCAGCGACGCCAGGCGATTGCCGGGCGCATGACGGGTCGCGCCGCAGCGGTGCTCATTCGTAGGCCTCGCGAAATCGGCCGAGGATGCGCTGCGCGAGCATGTTCACGCAGAGCGTGATCGCAAAAAGCCCCAGCCCGACGGCGAAGATCGAGCGGTATTCGAGCGATCCGAGCGGCGCGTCGCCCTTGGCGATCTGCACGATGTACGACGTCATCGTCTGCACGCTTTCGAGCGGATTGAGCGTCATCTTCGGCGTCATGCCCGCCGCGAGCGTGACCGCCATCGTCTCGCCGATCGCGCGCGCCAGCGCCAGCAGGCAGGACGCGACCACGCCCGACAGCGCCGCCGGCAGAACGATGCGCAGGGAAACCTCCAGCTTGGTGGCCGACAGCGCATATCCCGCCTCGCGCAGCGTTTTGGGCACCGCCCGCAGCGCGTCTTCGCACAGCGAGCAGATGGTCGGAATGATCATGATCGCAACGACGATGATGCCCGCGGCGGCGTTGAAGAACCCGGCGCTGGGAAACAGCGGCCGAATCAGGTACGGCGTGACGAACGTGAGCGCGAAATAGCCGAACACGACGGTCGGCACGCCGGCCAGCAGTTCGAGTATCGGCTTGGCGATCTGCCGCACCCAGCCCGGGGCGTATTCGCTCAGGTAAATCGCCGCGCACAGGCCGATCGGCGTCGCCAGAAGGAGCGCGCCGACCGCGACGAGCATCGTGCCGCAAACCAGCGGCAGCACACCGAAATGGCGCGGTTCGAGCAGCGGCGTCCAGACCGTGCCGAGCAGAAATTTCAGGATCGGCACTTCGGCGAAAAACGTCGTCGCCTCGGAGACCAGCACCCAGATGATGCCGGCCGTGACGGCGATGGAGAGCAGCGCGCAGACCGCCAGCGCGGCGTACACGATGCTCTCGCACGTCTTCCGCAGCGGTTTGTTCAACGTCCTCTCCCGCACAGCCGCCGCCCGAGCGGCGTTACTGCGGCGAGGCCTTGTACAGCTCGTCGAGCGCCTTGTGCGCCGCGTCGCCGCTCGTGTAGATCGTCCCGGTCGTGCCCTTCTCAAAGCGCTTCGCGGCGATGCCGTACAGCGCGTCGCTCAGGCCGACGTATCCCACGCGCGGGTGCTCCACGATCTTCTTCGCGTTCGTCAGCAGGAATTCGACGAACTTGCGCACCTCGGGCCGGCTGGCCGACGTGCGATTCACGTAGATGAACAGCGGGCGCGAAAGCGGCACGTACGTCCCGTCGCGCACCGTCTGCAGCGTCGGCTTGATCGGCTTGCCGTCGCCTTTGGCCACGCCGAGCAGCTTCAGCTTGTCCGCGAAACGCTCGTAATATGCCAGCCCGAAATATCCGAGCGCGCCCTCATCGCCCGCGACGCCCTGCGCCAAAACGTTGTCGTCCTCGCTCGGCGTGAAGTCGGGGCGGCAGGCGTCCTCCTTGCCGTTGATCGTCTCGGTGAAGTAGTCGAACGTGCCGCTGTCGGTGCCGGGGCCGTAGAGCTTCAGCGGCTTGTCCGGGAAGCCCGCCCGCACGTCCTTCCAGTTGTTGATCTTGCTGCCGGGCTCCCAGATCTTCTTCAGCTCGTCCGTCGTCAGGTGATCGCACCACGTGTTCTTCGGATTGACCAGCACCGCCAGACCGTCGTACCCGACGGGCAACTCGATGAATTCCACGCCGAGCTGCTTCGCACGGTCCAGCTCGGTCGGCTTGATCGGCCGCGAAGCGTCGCTGATGTCCGTCCGCAGGTCGGCCTTCTCCTCCAGGAACTTCTTGAACCCGCCGCCCGTTCCCGAAATGCCGACCGAAACCTTGATCTTCGAATCGACGGAGCGGAACATCTCGGCCGCGGCCATCATGATCGGCGCGACGGTGCTCGAACCGTCCACGCGCACGGCGGCCTGCTCGCCCGGCTTGTTCTGGGCGGCCAGCGGCATGGCGGCGGCAAGGGCGAATGCGGCGGCGACGCACGCGGCGACTTTCCATGTCCTCATGTTTCGGCTCCTTGTATTTCGGCGGCGCGCAGCCCAGGCACGTTCGGCCCGACCGGCCGCGCCGCTCCTGCGCACTCGTACTCAATACTCGTTAAGTTCCGGTTAAGCGGACGCGAGTTTCCGCCCCATGCCGTGTGTGCCCACGTGGTCCGGCAAAGCGCGAAGCCGATCGCCGCCAGGATGCGCGGCGATCGGCTCGCAAGAGGTCGCACTCGGTTTCGACGCGCCTCGGCGGCGCGACGGATCAGACCGCGCTATGGGCAGGTGCGCGGGCAGGCGTTGCCGAGCAGACCGGAGACGAAGCAATCGATGTCGGCGTTATCGACCACGCCGTCGTAATTCATATCCACCGTCGTCATGAAGTCGCTGTCGCACGACGGGTTCGCCGCGTTCGCACACGCCGACCAGCCGGCCTCGCCGCCGAGCAGCGCCGCAACGAAGCAGTCGATGTCGCCGTTGTTGAACACGCCGTCGCAATTCGTGTCGCCCTTCACGCCGATGCCCACGCCGACGCAGCTCGACACGAACCCGGCGTTGGCCGCCGCCGCGGCCGAGTCCGATGCGTCGATCGCGCCGTCGCCGTTCACATCGCCGGTCGCCCAGCCGATGCTGGCCGGCGGGTTCGTGATCGAATCGGCGATGATGTCGAGGTCGGCCTGATCGACGCGACCGTCGAGGTTTACGTCGCCGTACTCGGTGCACAGCACGCAGCGCACGATGTAATCGACGTCATTCTGATCGATCACGAGCGTGAAGCCGCCGGCGCCGTCCGACTCGGGCCCGGTCAACTCCGCGCTGAGGTCCATGTACACGGCCTCGTCCGCGTTGCTCCAGTCGCCGAAGTTGCGGCGCACATAGTCGATGTCCTTGCCGTCGACGCGCCCATCCTGTCCGCGCGGATCGGCGCCGGGCGTGGCCACGCTGCCGGCCACGTCGGCGGCGGCGTTGCCGGCGGCGTACGTCTTACCGGTGGCGAGCACCGTGCTGCCCCAGAAGTAGCCGCCGGTCAACGTGTGCCAGCGCGCGTCGATGCTGCGGAAGCCCGCTCGGCGGTTGAGCATTTTTCCATGCGTGCCATCGACAACCGCCGGATCCAGCGCAAGTCCGTCGGCGAAGTAGCGCACGTCGGCGTTGTCGAAGTCGCCGTTGCCGTCGAAGTCGCCGAGAATGTGCGCGATGACGACGTTGCCGCCCGTCTGGTCGCCCTGCGATCCGCCCGGCGGCCACGTCGGCATTCCCTGCTCGAAATCGAGCGGATTCTGAAGCGCGTCGAGCATGCCGTTGATGTCGTTGGCGTCGCGCTGCCCGTCGCGATTGAAGTCGCCCTGCACTTCGTTACGCGCGGCGAGAATCGTGCCGCCGCCGATGGTGCGGATCACGCCGTCGGTTCCTTTGTATCGATACGACGAGCCCGCGACCGTGCCGTCTGCATAGTTGCCCGTCTTGCGGTTCGGAACCAGACCGGCCGCGTTGACCGAGCCGCAGGCCGGGACGATCAGCGTCTGCGACGAGCGAACAAAGTCCTGCAGAGACTGGTTCAGCGCGGGATTCACGTCGAACTGCGACGGCGCGGTGCGGTTCGGCAGCTTGTCGATCGCCGCCTCGAGGAAAAACACGTTCGCCAGGAATTCGCCCGGCATGTTGTTGTTGTCGTCGCGGCCCGGCGAGCTGACAAACGTGGCGACCGAGCCGGTGATGTTCAGGAGGTAGCACGCGGCCGCGCGATTGTCGACGTACTCCGGCTGACCGGCGTCGGCTTCCGCGATGTCGCCGCGAGAGATGAACGATTCCTGCCCGCCGAGCTGCCATCCGGAGCTCGGATTGCCGTTGTCGAGAACCGCGGTGAGCGATGGCCGGACGTAATCCGTCCCGCCGCGGTCGTCGAACTTGACGTTGACCAGCTCGTAGCGGCCGGCCGCGGCGTCGAACGCGGCACGGTCATTTCCGACCAGGCCGGTATAGCCGATGCCCAAGCGCGACACCTGCACGGCGCGCTCGATGTTCGACGAGCCTTCGGCATTTGTCAGGCGACGATTGGCGCCGAGGTTGGCGTCATTCGTGACCGCCCACTCGTTGTCCAGGTTGTCGCCCCGGCCCCACGACGGATCGATTCCCGACGTATTCATCATGCCGTTGCGCGTGCCGGACCCGCCCGAGCGCGTCGCGACCGCCAGATTCTCGCCGGACGCCGAGCGGCCGGTCAGAAACAGGTGGCGGATGTCGGACATGTTCAGATCGCACTTCTCGCCATCGCCGTCGCGGTCGCCCAGCCCGACGCCGCGGTTGGCGATGTACGCGATCGGCGCCCACGCTACGGTCGTGTCGAAGACGGTGTTCGCATCCGGACTGCCGATGTTCGTGTTGAGCGAAACAGTGCTTCCGCCCGGTCCGCAGTTGCGTGAGAGGCTCTGCAGCCGATTGCTCCAGCCGGTGTTCGACAGGATGGGGCACTGCCCGTAACCCGCCGACGCGGGGCCCACGTTCCAGCTCGGCGTTCCGGCGCCGCCGATCGTCGCCCAGCTCGTCGGCACGTCCGCGATCGCCAGGTCGATGCTGCCCGGACAAACCGGCGTGCCGCTGTCGTCGTTCATGTCGCCGTTGCCGTTGCAGTCCGGCCAGGACGGAACGCCCGCCGGCTGGCGCACGCCGCCGCTTGCCCACTGAAAGCGATTCAGCAGGCCGACCTCGGCCGGCACTGAGCCGCTAAACGTTCCGCAAAGCTGAAAGTCGATGAACTCGCCCAGCCCGTTCACCGAGCCAACGCCGCGGTAGTTCACGGCCCAGTACGTGCTCAGCGGCGAGCCGCGGCCGGGAAACGTAACCGCCAACTGATCGACCGCCGGAATGCGCAGCGGATCGAAACCCGTGATCCCGTCCATGTCGGCGTCGATGAAGTCGTTGGTCGAGGCCGGCGCCTCAAAAAACGGGCGAAAGAGCGTCGCTCCGCTGATGTTCACTTCCCCGGAGCACGGCCCGGGCGTGTACGTCACGGGCTGGGCGATCGCCGCGGCCGCCAACAACAGGTTGGCGCCGCCAGCGATCGCCAGCGCACGGATCGAAGTTGCCTTCATTCTCGTCCTCCTCACAAGCACTTGTTTCGACCGACTATCGGCGTGGCGCTTCACGCGCGGGGCCGAAGGGTCGGCCCGCGAGGAAGCCACATCGCCGTTTCCCGCCGGGAAACGCACCCGGCGGCCCATTCCGCGGCGCAGAAACTCCCCGGCGTCACCAGGCGTCCGGTGTGAGCGGCGGAGGGCGCCAGGCAACGGAGCAGGTTGTCTGCGGCACGCGGCTGCACTGCGTGGCATTTCGCGATGCGCTGGCGCCGCCGTGTCGGCGGTCCGCTGCCATCGCTCGAGCGAGAGAGTTCGTCTACGGCTGCGTCACCTGCCCGTAGCGATCGATCACTTCGTTGCGCCCGGTGAGCGAGAGATACGCGTCGCCCCACTGGCGGTCCTGAAGCGTCTGGAAAATCGTTCGCCGCGCGACGTGTCCGTCGCAGAAGAGGAAGTTGGCGGCGCCGCCGAACTTGTCCTTCTGCCCCGGGTGATGTCGCCCGACCGCGTTCATCTCTGTGCCGGCCGTCCCCTCGACAACGCCCACCTGATCCTGCACGTCGCGCAACAGACGCAGCCCGTATGTGTCGAGATTGCCCTCCGCGACGTACTGGAACCCCGGCGTCGCCGGCGGCGCCTGATATTCATTGGCGCCATAGCCGACGTGGAAGAACGGATTGACCGACCGATGCGCCTTGCTGATCATTCCCGACTCGTCTGACGGCCCGATCGCGGCCGTTCGCCAGTCCTGCTGAAACTCGGTCAGCAGGATCGTCTGTCCCGTGTTCTTGACCCAGTTTTCCTGAACGAGCCGATTGACGCGCGGGCCGCCCGAGAGCTGCATGTTGAATTTGTTCCGAGGAAAGATGGCTGCGTTGCCTGTGAACGCAATTCGGCGCGCCTGCTTGTCCTCGATGCCGGCGTCGGTGCGCGGGTCGCGGATCTGCCCCGACTCATTGTCTCCATCGCGCAACCAGTTGGTGCGCGGATGGCCGCCCTTGGGAATGCCCGGGCACTGAAACGCGCCCTCGCCGGCCTGGCCCTTGTTGTAGAGGAAGTACGACCAGTGGATGTATCCATACGTAGGCACGATCGGCTGCGCTGGGATGTCGTAGCCGCCATCCGCGGTCGCGTACACATACGACGGCGGGAAGGCGCCCTTGCTCTCGACCAGGTGCCCGGCCATCGCGGCCGAAACCTGCCGCATGTGCGCCGCGCACTTCGTCGCGCGGGCCTGCGCCCGCGCGGCGCTCAGGCTCGGCAGCAGGATCGAGATGAGCACCGCGATGATTGCAACGACCACCAGCAGCTCGATGAGCGTGAATGCGAAGGGCGTCTGGGCCGTGGGCCGGTGTCGAGTCTTCATCAATGCAATCTCCCGCTTGGTTGGGCCAGCGTGCCGAAAAACTAGCAGGCGTGTGCTAGCTGCTCGCGAGCCGCGTGTTTGAATTCCGAGAAATCAGTCCGCGCCGCTGTCGGATGCGAAAACTAGCGGCGCTATGTGAGCGAATGACGCGGCGGGCGCGCGTCCCGCGCGAAGATCGTGTGTGGAGTGAAACACATGGCGCTGGCCGGTCGGACGCGCGATGCTGACGCGATCTTTGCGCGCAATGGACCGCAGCCGCGAAAACGTGGACCGCAGCCGCGAAACTATGGACCGCAGCCGCCCCCGGCTGCATTTCTGAATTGGAGGACAGCCGCCCCCGGCTGTCTCTTCCGGCATGGACCGCAGCCGCCCTCGGCTGCATTTGGTCAATGGACCGCAGCCGCCCTCGGCTGCATTTTCCCGCGAGATTTACAAGCGAATTCCGCTCAGAACGGACGGCGCGTACTCACCACCGAATGCAGCCGAGGGCGGC
>CAZHIE010000007.1:0-2430 GCA_964532435.1 uncultured Planctomycetales bacterium | reverse complement strand
CCGCATCACCCCAGAAGCAGCTCGACAAACGCGTCGATGTCGCCGTTGTCGATCGAACCGTCGCCGTTCACGTCGGCGTGGTCCAGATTGCACGTCGGAAACGCGACCCCGTACGCGGCCGGATCGATCAACGCCTGCACAAACGCGTCGATGTCGCCGTTGTCGACCAGTCCGTCGCAGTTCATGTCGCCGATCGTCTGCGTGTAAATGAGCCGCACGGTCACGACCGGCGAATCGCCCCACGCGCTGCTGTGCGCGCGAAACGTCAGCGTGTCCGTGCCCGTCGCGTCGGCATTCACGCGCAGCAACCGGTACGGCCCGCCGGCGTCGACGATCGTCCCCTTCGCCGGCGGCAAAATCACCGGAAACGTCAGCGGATCGTCGATGTCGTCGTGCGAATGCGGCAATTCGATCACCAGCTTCGCGCCCGGCGCGACGTAACGCGTGTATCCCCATGCGGTCGGCGGCGCCGTGCCCGTCGCGCCCTCCGAATAGTCCACGCTCAGGTCCACCGGGTCGCTGCGAATCGTCCGGCCGCCGTACAGCAGCGCCTCGCCGATCACCCTCACCGGACCCGCGCCGAACGTCGCGCCATAGACGGTGAAATTCGCCGACGAGCCGGCCGCGGCCGCGACGACGCGCCCGTTGTGCAGGATGCGCACCTCTCGCGCGCCGACGCCGCTCGCGCCGACGCTGAACACAAACGGCGTGCTCCAGTTCCCGCTGCCCGTGTTCACGCCGAGCGAGACCGATCGCCCGACGTTCGCGACGTCGATCTCGCCGACCCAGCGGCCGACCGACTTGACCAGCGTGTTGTCGTAGGCGAGGACGCGCAGCTCATGCCGGCCGTCGGGAAGCTGCGTCGTGTCGACGCTGAACGCGCCGCCCGCCAGCACGTTGGCCCGGCGGACGCCGTCGATCAGGAGGTCGTAGCTCGCGATGACCGCGGTCGGGTGCGTCGTCGTCGCGCTCGGCGTCAGCGTCAACACGCCCGACGCCGGCCCGCCCGGAACACCCGCCAGGTCGACGTCGGGAATGTGCGTGAACGGCCGCGCGAGCGGATCGCCGTAGAGCAGCCCCTGAAACGGCCAGTACGAGATGCTGCGAAACGTCGCCTCGCCGAGCGAGAGTCCCTGGTAATAGAACACGTGCATGCGGGCGTGCGGGAATTTGCCGGCGTAATTGCACGGCTCTTCGACAGCGCCCCACGAGCCGCTGGCGCCCTTGGCGATCCAGCGCGAGACCTTCTCCTGCGGCGTGTTGTCGAACATGCCCGCGAAGCTAGTCAGGTGATCGCAGAACGCGCCGGGCAGAATGCCCATGTTCGCGGCCATGATGCCGGGGCTGGCCGCGCCCGTCATGATCCCCAGGCAGTCGAACTCGCCGATCGGCAGCGTCGCGAAACGGTGCTCGGCCGCGCCGCCCAGGCCGACGATCGCCGCGACGGCCGCGTCGAAGAACGGGTCGCGCGGGTCGCTGCGCAGGCCGTCGGTCGTTTCCATGTAATAAAACGTGCCGAGCGGCGGATCGGGCGGAACATTTAGCTGCGTGCCGTCGGCCGCGACGCTGCGGTCGATGTTGGCGAGGATCTCCTCGCGCGTGTTTCCGTTTGTGCCGGTGTAGCCGAGCATCGCGCCGATGTAGAACCGCTGCGCCGCGGGCAGCGCGCTCGGCGCTCCGTTGTAATACGCCAGCTCGCTGTCGAAACCGCGAGCCTCGTTCGTCCCGGTCGTATAGCGGTTGACGATCGTGACGCTCAACGTCCGGCCGAGGATCAGCGCCTTGTGAAACGCGAGCGTGTACGCGCCGGAGATCGAGAATCGCGTGACCGGCGAGCATGTGTCCGCGACGTAGCCGCTGGCGCCGACGAAGAACGGGCCGGCCGGAATCACGACGTAGTCGACGTGATCGGCGATGCCTTCGTCGGCGATCTTGCCGGCCAGGGCGTCGAGGTTATCGGCCGCGAACGTGGCGTAGTTCGCGGCGGTCGGGTTCACGTAAAGCACGTTTTCGTCGGGGATGTTGCGGGCGTTCTTGTAATAGTTCGCGATGTTCATGGCGTCGCGATTGCCCGGATCGACGATCAGCAGCACATTCTCGGGCGTTCCGCCGGCCGGCGCGGGCGCAGGCGACAGCAGCGCCGCGGCGGCGAGCAGCCCGCCGCAAGCGACCGGGAACAGGCCTCGTGCCGCCAGACCCGCGCCGCGGCGCGGGGCATCCGTGTTTGAGCGCATTCGTTTGTTCCCAGGCATCGCGAGCGACGCCGCGACGTGCCCGGGCGGCACGACGAGACGTTCTCGGGCGTAGATACGGCCCGCCGCGCACCCTCCTGCACGGCGTACTTGGCGCTGCGCCATTGTAGCAGGCCGAACGGGCCGTTGGCGAGCGCCCGCGCCGACGGCTACGGGGCCTGAATCGGCAGAATCTGCG
>CAZHIE010000006.1:34525-46358 GCA_964532435.1 uncultured Planctomycetales bacterium | reverse complement strand
GCCGGCTCGACCGCCGCCCCGCCGGCCGGTCGACATCGGCGTGCGCTTCTGGCCGTGGCCGTTGGCGGGTTGACGCTCGCTGGGATTCGCCGGTTGCCGATCGCCGTGATTCGCCGATTGGCGATCGCCCGGATGCGCGGGCTGCTTGTCGCCGTGATTTGCCGATTGCCCGTCGGCGGCGCCTGCCGGTTGCCGGGCGCCGGCATTCGCCGGCTGCTTCCCGACCGGCTCGCGCGGCGCCTTGGATCGGGCGTGTTCCGACGACGGGCGCTTCGCGGCGGCGTCGTCGCCGGCGGCCCCGCTGCCCAGCGCCGTCGCGGCTTCGCGCAGCGCTTCCTTGAAACTCTCAATTCGCGCGGCCGCTTCCGAGCCGAGCCGCTCGCGCTCGTCGATGGCGCGCTCGCGATCCGAGATCGCCTTCTCCCGCTCGCCCATCGCCGATTCGAGCGTCGCCAGCTCGGCCTGCCGAGCGTCGAGCTGCGCCGCGCGCTGCTGCACTTCCGCCGCGGCCTGCTCGTGCGCGCCGCGCTGCGCTTGCAGCTCGGCCTCGCGCCGCGCGAGCTCCTCCTGCGCCCCGCGCAGCTCGCCGCGGGCCGCTTCCAGCGATTCGCGCTCCGCCGCAACCGACGCCGTCGCCTTGCGGCATTCCTCCTTCTCGGCCGCCAGCGCCGCGCCGGCCGCCTCGCTGGCTTTCTCTCGCTCGCGCAGCCGGTCGAGCCGCTCGCGGGCGGAGCGCTCGGCGCGCTCCATCTCGCGATCGCGCTCCTGAAGCCGTGCGACGGACGCCTCGATTTCGCGGCCGCGCTCCTCCAGATCGCGCTCCAGGTTGCGCAGCTCGGTCTCGCGCTCGTCGAGTTCCGCGGTGCGCTCGTCGATCCGCGAGCGCGACGTGGCGATGTACGTGTGTAGAGACGCGATTGTCCGTTCCAGGTCGCCCAATTCGCCAGGGGTTACCGCCGGGAGCGGCGCGGCCGGCCTCTCGACGACGTCAGGCGCAGTCGCGCGCGGCGCTTCGACGACCGCGGGCTGCCCGCTCCAGCTCACTTTTAGCTCTTCGCCGCCGATGCTGAGCACGTCGCCGTCGCACAGGTAGCTGACGAGCGTGCGTTCGCCATTCACGAATGTTCCGGAGCGCGAGCCGAGATCGAACACGGCCGGCACGCCGTCGAGCAGGAACAGCAGCGCGTGCGCCAGCGACACGTCGGCCATGTCGATGAATACGTCGCAGGACTGCCGCCGCCCGATTACGCTGGCGGGCGAGCGGAGCTCGAAGCGTTGCTCGCCCCAGGTGAGCACGACCGGGGGCGCGTCTTCCGCGGCGGCGGGCGCGTCGGAGAAGCCCGCGAATTCCAGCCCGACGGTAATCGGCCCGACGCGCAGCGAATCGCCGGACTTCAGCGGAGCGCCCTGCGTCAGTTGCTCGTTGAGAAACGTCCCGGTGCGGCTGCACAGGTCGCGCACGTAGTAGCCGCGGCCGGTCTGCACGATCGCGCAGTGAATCTTCGACACTTCGGAGTCCGCCAGCGGAAGGTGACAGTCGCGGCGGCTGCCCACGAGCGTGACGGCCTCGGTGGCTTCGCAGCGCACCGGTCCATCGCCCGAAGCGGCGGCCAGGCGCAGCCGCGGCGCCGAATTCGGCGGAATGGGAACGCTTCTGCGGTTCGTTCGGCTGGCTGTGCTCATGTTTTGCGACTCTCCCCCCGCGCTGCGGTCGTCGGCGCGCGGCTACACCCGAAAACGTGCGATATGTCGCGGGCATCGGCAACCGGCGCGCGCCGCCGTTATCGCCCGCGCGCCCAGGCGCGCAGCTCGCTCTCATAAAACTCGCGGTCGTCGGAGAACTCGATGGTGTGAGCGTGATTCGGGAACCACGCGACCTCCGGCCGCACCGCGACGCGGCTCAGCCAGGCGGTCGTGGCCGGGTTGTCGATGATGCGGTCGTGCCGCGCCTGCATCACGGCGATCGGCCAGCGCAGCACGCGCTGGCACAGCCGCCGCAGTCGGGCGCCGAGGCGGTCCGAGAAGTAGAGGAACCGGGCCGTCGCGCGGCGCAGCGCGAGCGCGTCGGCCGCGATGAATTCCTGGCCGGCGCGCGAGTCGGTGAACAGTGCCGGATCGGCGAGCGGAATGTCGAACATGCGGCGCGGCGAAGTCAGAAGCGACCAGCCGATACGCGCCCGCGTCGCGAAGCCGACGTCCACCCGCGGAAAGATCCCCGGCGCGATGAGCAGCACGCGCCGCACGCGCTCCGGCTCGCGCAGCGCCCACGCCAGGGCGGGGCGCGCACCCCAGCTCACCGCGACGAGGTCGACCGCCGACTGCCCGAATCCGGTCGCGGCCAGCGCGTCCTGGGCGTCGTCGAGCCAGACCCGCGCCGCCGAAACGTCGCCCCGCCCGGCTTCATTCCGCCCGCTGCCGCGCCGGTCCGGCAGGACGACGCAACGACCGCACGACGCCAGGACCGACGCCGACCACTCGAACCAACCGCCATGCGACTGAATGCCGTGGAAATAGAAAATGGGCGTCGCGTCGGCGGCGCCATCGGCGCGCCAGACGCGCGCATGCGCGCGATATCCGTCGCGCAGCGGAATCTGCGTTGTCTGCGGAGGCGTCAGCGGCGGCCACATGCTCGCACCGGCTGCGGATCATGTCCGGCCGACGCGGCGCGGTAAAGCACCGTGGCGCAGTAGGCGACCGCGGCGGGCTTATTCGGCGAAAATCTGCTCCGCCTCGGCCAGGCGGTCCGGCAGCGTGTTGAGGATTTCCTGCGCCCGGTGCTGCGGCACGCAGATCAGCTCCAGCATTTCCTCGGTCACCTGCTGCGTGCGGGCGGTGAGCCAGTAGCCGAGCTGCGCCTGGCAGCAGAACGTGTCGGCGACGGCCACGACCGTCGCGGTGCGGCGGAAATCGGGCGCCAGCGTGAACGGCTCGTGGTGATAGGCGATCGTGCTGCGCAGCCCGGGCGGAAACTTCCAGCGCGTCGCGAGCGTCGCGCCGAAAGTCTGATGATCCGCGCCGATCATCTCGATCTCGACGGCGCAGTAGGGCTCGCTGCCGCCGGCGCAGCGCTCGGCCACGGCCCGCACGCGATCCGGGAAGACCTGGTGCGCGACCATCAGCCCCATGTCATGCACCAGGCCGGCGACGAACGCCTCGTCGGCCTGCGCGCACTTGCCGGCCGACGCGAGCTGACGCGCGAGGACACCGACGGCGATCGAATGGCGCCAGAGATCCTTGGCGGAGAACTGGTCGGAAATCGCGTCGCCCTTGAAGAGGCGCGAGAGCGAGGCGGCCAGCGAGATGTTTTTGACCGCGCTCATGCCGAGCATGAGGATCGCGCGGTCGAGGCTGGCGATCTGCGAGGGGAGCCCATAGAACGCCGAGTTGACGACCTTGAGGATCTTCGCCGCCAGCGCCGGGTCGGTCTTGACCACTTCGTGCAGGTCCTTCGCGGTGGCCTTCGGATCCTCCACGATCGTGACGATCTTCGTCGTGATCTCGGGCAACGATCCGATGTCCGTAATCTTGGACAACTCCTTCTGCAGCTCGGGCGGAAGCGTCCGGCTGGAGGGTGCGGTCGGGTGCTTGTCGATCGCGGGAACCGGTGAGGACGTCGTCAGCGCCATGTAAGTCACTCCTGCGCTTCGCCGCGCACCGGAAGTCGGCACGGGGGATGGAGTGTTCATCGGCCAGACGGGGGGGGACGTTCGCAAATGTGAAGGACGGGAGCTCGCGACCACGCGCAAGATTCGCGCGTCCGCCCGGCAGGGAGATTGGTCACGCTATCTACTTATGAAGAATCTGCGTCCAGAGGTGGTTCTGCGTGTAATACTGCGGCACCAGTTCGCGCGGGAAGCCGTCGGCGATCAGGCCCGACTGATTCAGGAACGGCGGCGCGTCGGGGTAGTAATTCCCCTCGAACGAATCCTCCGGGCCGACATAGATCGATTCGCCGGGGTACCACACATATTGCTTGGACGTGGAAACCGGCTCGGCCGCGCGCGCGTCATATCGGACCGCGCCGACGTGCCCATCCTGAAACGCGATGTTCGCCACGCGATCGGCGTGACGCCAGGCCACCATGTTGTCGTACTGCGAAGGCGAGCTCCAGTCGTTCGAATCCGTCGCGTCGCCGCTCAGGTTGTAAATCGCCGACCATGTCGAATCCGCCGCCAGCACGCGATACGCCGCCGAGCCGCGGCCGAACACCAGCCGCCGCGGACGTTGATCGTCCCCCCGGCCGAAGCCCGGCCGCCAGGCCCACGCGCCCGCCGACAGCGGCACGCTGATGCCGTAGCTGTAATCGATGCCAAAGCGGTCAGGCCGCCCGGGATAGCGAACGCCGAAGTGCGCGGCGCGCGCCTCGCTCAGCGGGTCGGGCCGGCGGTCCACCGGGCAATATCCGAGCTTGCGCTCCGAAATCTGGCTGCGCTGAATGAGCACGTCGACCCAGGTGTATCGGACGGGGCTGCCGCCGTCGTCCCAGACCGGATAGAAGTCGCGGTATTCCGTTCGCGTTTGATTGAGCGCTGTGCTGAGCTGGCCGAGCTGCGACGCGCAGGTCGTCTGCATGGTCTGGCGCTTGGCGAGCTGAAGCGGGGGGAGCAGAATCGAGATCAGCAGGGCGATGATGCCGATCACGATCAGCAGCTCGGCGAGCGAGAAGCCGCGCGCCAAATCTGCCCGACCGACTTTGTGTCGATTCGCCACTGATCGCATTGGGCCAAACACCTTGAACCGCTGGCGGCGCGGGCGATTTCGCCCAGCCGACCGGCGCTTCCCTGTGCGACTCGTCCATGCGAAACGCCCGGAGCGTCCGTACTCCGGAAGATAGTGTAGCTCGCGGCCCGGCATTTGCCCCGGAACCGGGGCGCGCGCCATGAGAACAGATCGGTAGGTTACCGCCCGGTCGCGTACGCTGCAAGCGGCGAATTCCCGCCAATTCGAGCCGCGGGCGGCCTTAATCCGCGGCAAACTGCGGGAAGACTTTCGGGGTTTCGCGCTCGGCTCATTGCGCGGCGCGCGGATCGCCGATATCATAAGTCTCATGCAGGACACACTTTACTTTTTCGGCCTGATCGCCGCGGCCGCGTGCTTCGCCCTGATCGAGATTCAGGTGGAGGGGCCCGCGGGGTGGGCGCGCAACCTTCCCACCTGGCGCATCGAGACCCGCTGGCTCTCGCGCATGTTCCCCGGCCGGCCGCTCACGGGGTATCACCTGTGGGCGTTGATGTTCATGGTGGTGGTCGCTCATCTTGGCTTCGCATTCGGGCTGCCGTGGACGTGGCGCGGCGAACTGCGGGCGATCGCGTTTCTGCTTTTGTTCTGGGTGGTCGAAGATTTTCTGTGGTTTGCGCTTAATCCACATTATGGCCTGCGCCGCTTCCGCCCGCGCTATATCGAGTGGCACCGCGGCAGTTGGTGGTGGATCGCGCCGCGCGATTACTGGGTCGCGCTCGCGCTCGGCGCCACGCTCTACATCGTCGGACGCCGCCCGCCGGAGGTCGTCGTCCTCGTTTGCGCCGCGAATCCGTAGGCGCCGGGAGCGCGGTCGATTCGCCGCGGCTACGCCGTGCGCGCGACGGAATTGAGCGCCTCGATCGGGTCGAGCCGCGCGGCCGCCCGGGCCGGGTACAGGCCGAACGATATGCCGATGAGGGCGGAAACAAGGAAGCTCACCACCACGCCCCACCACGGGATGATCGTCTGGAAGTTTGCGAAGTAGGTCACCAGGTAGGCGAAGCCGATCCCGAGGATGATGCCGATGATCCCGCCGCAGACGCTCAGGATTACGGTCTCGATCAGGAATTGCGCCGTGATGTGATACTGCTTTGCCCCCAGCGCGCGGCGGATGCCGATCTCGCGCGTGCGCTCCGTCACCGACGCGAGCATGATGTTCATGATGCCGATGCCGCCGACCAGCAGCGAGATGCCGGCGATGCTGCCGAGCACGATCTGCCAGGTGCGCTTCTGGGCCTCGGCCTCGAGCAGCAGCTCGAGCGGCACGGTCATCAGAAAATCCTGGTTGCGCCGGTCGTACTGCAGGACGCGTTCGACCATGTGCGAAACCGCCAGCACCTGCGACTGGTCATCGACGCGAATGTAGACGTCGGAGAGCTGGACCCGCCGCATGTCGCGGCTGGTGCGCGACCAGCGCACTTTCAAGTCGCCGTAGCGCAGATCGACCGTCGAGAGGGGCAGATACACGTCGCGGTTGATGTTGCGGGAGGAGATGCCCTTGGCCGGCGTGCCGGCGGTCAGCACGTTGCCCAGCACGCCCACGATTTCGTACGGAACGGCGCCGGTGGACGACGAGACCACCGAGATCGTGCGACCCAGCACCTCTTCGTTTGGGAAGAGCCGGGCCGCCACTTCCGCGCCCAGCACGCAGACCTTGTGCGCCATCGCGGAGTCGTTCGTGGACAGCACGCGCCCGCGGGCCGCGGCGACGTTCACGGTTTGGAAGTAGTTCTCGCTCGTGCCGACGACGTTCGCCTCGGTCGTACGCGAGCCGAGATTGACCTTGTCGGCCACCTCGCGCATCTGCACGATCTCGGCGACGTGCGGCAGGTCGCGCAGGCGCTCGATGTCGCGGCGGGTCAGGCCGTAGGAAAGCACGCTCTCGCTCTGCGCGGCGGTGTCGCTCGTCTTGGGCGGCTCGACGCTGCGAAGGATGATGTTCTGGCTGCCGAGCAGGCGGATTCGTTCGAGCGTTTCGGCCGAGGCGCCCTCGCCGATGCTGAGCATGCAGATGACGGCTCCGACGCCGAAGATGATGCCGAGCGCCGTGAGGAACGATCGCAGCTTGTGGGCGCGCAGGTCGCTCAGCCCCAGGCGGAACAACTCACGCGAAAACAGGGTGCGCAGCAGCATTTCGGGTCTGTCCGGGCGCCGTGGCGGCCGACGTGCGGGCCGCCCGCGACGCCGGCGCTGCGGCGCTGCGCGCTCGGCGCGCCGGGCGGGTTACTTCTGATCGGGGCGGCGCGGCGGCGCGATTTCGATCGGGCCGAAACGATCCTCGTGCGCGCTGACGGTCTGCTGAAGCGCCAGCATGAGGCGCTTGGCATTCTGCGGCAGCAGCAACACGCGATGCGAGACGCGGATCACCGGCTCGGGCGTGTTGGGCAACGGGGAATTGGCGCCCAGGTAAATGACGATCTCGTCCGGCGAGCCGGCCAGCGCGAAGAAATTCGCGTAGGCGGTGTCCATCTGCGAAACGTCGAGCCGGATCTGCTGAGGCTGGTGCGGTGGTTGTGGATTGCCCATGGGCTGGGCGTCCTCCTCGCCGAAAATCATGTGTTTCGTTCTCCCTCGTGATCGCGTTCCAACGGGGAGAGTGTAGGCCGGCGGCAGGCCGCTCACAAGCCGAAGGCGCGACCGCCCCTACGATTGCCGACGAATGCCGATAATCGCGGCGCGGCAAACCCGGGCGGGCGACCGCGCCGCGCGAGGGAAGTCGCAAACCAGCCGGCGCGGAACCGAAATCCCGCGCCGGCCGGCGCTTGTGGGAGTTGAGGATTGGGGGTTACTTCACGGCACCGGGATTGTTGGCCGGGAAGTCGTCGGCGAACTGGAGGTCGACCCACTGCGACCACATCGCCTGCACGAGGGCGGTCAGCGGCGTGGCGACCACCGCGTCGAAGTCGGTGCCGACGCCGGTCAGCACGTTGTCGGCGCCCAGGCCGATGGCCGCGTTGCCCGCGTCGGAGAAGAACCGCTGGTAAAAGGCATTGCTGGCGCACGAGCCGCCGCCGAGCGCGAGCGTCGAGCCGCCCATGCCGAGCAGGAGAACAGCCTTGTGAAGTTTCGAGTATCGCATTGATTGCTCCGTGTCACACGCTTTTCAGACTTCTGAATTCGACTTTCGGACTTCTCTTCAGAACGCCACCTGGAGCTGAACGCGCCAGATCAGGGCGTCGTCGTTCACGTTCGCCAGGCTCGACGTGCTGCTCGAGATCGGCGCCTCGTACACCTTCGTGAGGTCCGTCTGGAGCTTCACCTTGTCGCCCTGAATGTAGTAGTTCAGCGCCGCGGAGTACTCCCAGCTTCCCTCCTGACCCTCCGCCAGCGCCGAAATGCCGCCGACCCGGCCGGCCACCTCGATCTTCTTCTCGAAGTTGGGAATCGGCAGGAAGTAGCCGCTCTGCACGTACGCCCCGTGCTGTGCGACGGTCGAATCCTCGCCCGTCAGCAGGTACATCGGCGTGAACGGCGTGCGATCGGTGTGCCGCGGATCGAGCGTGCGCAGGATGTACTCGGCCGTGGTCGAGAAGCCCATCCACTTGAACGCCAGGTCGGCGCCAATCTGGTGCATCTGCGTGCCGTTGGTCGTCGTCAGCACGTATCCGCCCGGCCGCAGCGAGTGGCGGCGCGGCAGCGGCACGCGGACGGTCCCAAGATCGCCGGCGTCCTCGTTGAAGGCGTAGTGCATGCCGATGTCGAGCGCCGGGACGGTGCGAATTTCGACGTCGCCGTCGGTCTTCAGGTCGTTCGGCGGATTCTCTCCCAGCGCGTGCCAGACGATCTTTGCGAGCAGCGCCGGGTTGTTGTCGTGCTCGGCCGGATCGGGCGTGATCGTCCGGTTCGTCGAGCTGTTCAGCGAGTTGACTACGTCTACGTAGTATTCCAGCCGCTTGCCGAAGAGCTGACCCCAGACTCGCACGCCGGTGCCGATGCCCAGGCCGTAGACCGCGTCGGTCATGGGCCGGTCGATGAACTGGAAGTCGGCATCCGACCGGACCTGCGCCCGCGTCGACGCCAGCCGGAAGATTCCGGCCTGGAATTGCAATTCGTCGGCGAAGCGGTAGTTGGCGAACGCATAGTGCAGCCGCACGTTGCCCGCGTCCGGGGCGTCGGAGCGGATCGTGACCTGATACGTGAGGCGCGGATCGTAGACGTGCCCGGAGAATTGCAGTCGCATGCGCTGCACGTCGAATCCGGTGCGGTCGTCGCGCTGCGCGCCGGGGTTGGCGTAGCGATTGGACGAGCGCGTTCCATAATGCGTCCAGCGCATCTGCATCACGCCGTTGGCCCGCATCAGGAAGTTGTCGTCGCTGCTCTTGATGAAGAAGCCCTTGTCATAGCCGGCCTGGAGCGAACTCGACATGAAGCTCTCGCGAAACTCGCTCTCCTTGAGGATTTCGCGAATCTGCTTGCGCATCAGGTCGGTCCGTTGCGCGTCGGCGTCGCCCTGCGCCGCGGCGGAGACCTGCTGCTCCAGCGTCGCCATGCGCTCCTGCTGCGATTGCAGGAGCGCTTCGAGCCGGGCGATCTTGGCCTGCTCGGTCTCGCCGGTCGCGGCCGGCGGCGGGTTGGCGAAGGCGTGCTGTCCGATCGCCGCGAGGGCGATCCACCCGATGATGAGCACTCTCATGTACGGACCTCCGGAAGGGAGCCTGTTTCCCGGCGGCGCCCGCGCCGGACACCGCTCGAACCGGGTAAGCGAATGGCAAAGATCGAAGCAGCGGCGCGCTCAGAATCGACCGCTTCGCCGCCGGCGCCGCTTTCGCGCCGGCCGCACCCTGCTCGCCGCTGATTGGGAATCATCGCGATTTGCGTGAAGATATCGATAACGCGAAATGTGAATTGGATGATCTTCGCGCACTTTTTTCGCGCGACGACAATCCGCCGCGAACGCAGACATTTCTGCCCGCCCCGTCTTCATGCCGCGCCACGCAAACGGTACATTCCCTGCCCGACGCGCCGCCGGCGTACCGCGCCGCGGCGGATCGCCCGACCTGCGCGTCGCGGGCGGCTGACCGACGCCACGCGCGCCCCGCATTGCGGAGTCGCCTCGCATGAGCGCATCCCAAGCCGCTTCCGACGCGCCGCGCGGCCACCCGCCCGGCCTGGCGCTGCTCTTCATCACCGAGATGTGGGAGCGCTTCAGCTTTTACGGCATGAAGGCGCTTCTCACGATCTACCTCATCAAGGCGACGCTGGACGGCGGGATGGGCTGGACCAAGGAGCAGGCCGGCAACCTGATGGGCTGGTACGGCGGGCTTGTTTACCTGACGCCGATTTTCGGCGGATACCTGGCCGACAGATTCCTCGGGACGCACCGCTGCCTGCTGATCGGCGGGTCGATCATCGCGCTCGGCCACTTCACGCTCGCGATCGAGAACTCCATCTGCTTCTTCCTCGGTCTGCTGCTGGTAGTTCTCGGGACCGGCTTCTTCAAATCGAACGTCTCGACCATGGTCGGTCAACTTTACAAGCCGGGCGACGGCCGGCGCGACGCCGCGTTCACGATCTTCTACATGGGCATCAACCTCGGCGGGTTCATCGCGCCGCTCCTATGCGGATTCCTGCGCGTGAAATACGGTTGGAACTGGGGCTTCTCGGCCGCGGGCTTCGGCATGACGCTCGGACTGATCGTATACGCGATCGGCCGGCCGAAATATCTCGCGGGCGTCGGCGATCCGCCCGCGCCGCTCGCGCGGGCGATGCCGCAGCGCTCGACCGTCGCCTATGCCGGCGAGCCGGCGCGGCTGACCCGCGAAGAGAAGGACCGCGTGCTCGCGATTCTGCTGACGTCGTTCTTCGTCGTCTTTTTCTGGACGGCATTCGAGCAGGCAGGCACGTCGATGGCGTTTTTTGCGGAGGAGCGGACGGACCGGACGATCCCCACGTGGCTGCCCGAGTGGTTCATCGATTTCGCCGCCGAGCAGGCGCCGCCGACGGCCGAACCCGCGCATTGGGGCGGCTCGCTCCTGATCGACGAAGCCGCGGCGTTCGATCCGCCGCCGGCCAGCGCGCCCGATACCGCGGCGACCGGCAGCGGCGCTGCGCCATCGCGAGGGGCGCGGCGCTATCCGGCCGAGTTCTTTCAATCGATCAATTCGCTGTTCATCATCCTCCTCGCGCCGTTGTTCGCCTGGGCGTGGACGGCGCTGCGCCGCAGCGGGCGCGAGCCGAGCACTCCGATGAAGATGGCGGTCGGCCTGCTCGCGCTGAGTTTCGGCTTTGTATTCATGGTGGTCGGCGCGCGGCTGAGCGACGCGGGCGTGCGGGTGAGCGGATTCTGGCTGACGACGGCATTCCTGTTCATCACCTGCGGCGAGCTTTGCATCTCGCCGGTCGGGCTGTCGCTTGTAACCAAGCTCGCGCCGCTGCGCTTTGCGTCTGCGCTGATGGGCGTGTGGTTCCTCGCGAACTTCGTCGCCAACTTCACCGCCGGACGAACCGCGGGGCAGATCGACCGCCTGGCGAGCGGGCCGGGCTTTCTGCTCGGCGGGCAGGCCGACTTCTTCCTGCTGTTCGTGATCGTTCCGGCACTGGCGGGAATCCTGATGCTTGCGCTGGTGCCGTGGCTGCGCCGGCTGATGCATGGCCGCGCCTGAGCGCCGCGCGATGCACGGCCGCGCGTAATGCGCGCGCGGGACCGCGACCACATTGAATGGGGGAGCATCGGCGTCTCGCCGGTGCGCCCACCACGAACGGGGAGCATCGGCGTCTCGCCGGTGCGAAATCTGCATTCACACCCGCGGCCGCCATTCGCACCGGCCGAACGCACTCGCACCGGCCGGAGGCACTCGCACCGGCCGGAGGCCGATGCTCCCCTCGAAAAATGTGCATACCCATCGCAGATGTTGATGCCGGACCAGCCGAACGCACTCGCACCGATGGGAGGCATTCGCACCGGCCCAACGCGCTCGCACCGATGGGAGGCATTCGCACCGGCCGAACGCACTCGCACCGGCCGGAGGCACTCGCACCAGCCGGAGGCCGATGCTCCCCCCGAAAAATGTGCATACCCATCGCAAATGTTGATGCCGCACCGGTCGCCGAGTCCGCCGCGACGGCCTATGATGCAGCGGCGTTCCCGCCGGCT